>NZ_QPEL01000141.1:0-3254 GCF_008368965.1 Bacillus sp. AY2-1
TTTAATCAGCCCTCACCAATTGGGCTCCTACTGCTCGTTAATACTGGATGAATTTCAAAACAAATCTTACACACATCTTAGAATCATCCAAAACTGTTTTATTAATTAAATTCAAAAGAAATGAGGCTAACTATATGAGTGAAAAGATATTTAAAATAAACGGAATTGATATATGTACAGAAAGCTTTGGGAACCCTAAGAACCCTGCTATTTTATTAATTATGGGCGCTACATGTTCCATGGTTTATTGGGACGAAGAGTTTTGTGAGCTGTTGGCTAGTACGGGGAAATTTGTTATTCGCTTTGATAACCGTGATGTTGGACGCTCTGTTGCCTACGAACCTAGAACTTCCAATTATACAGTAACAGATATGGCTGAAGATGCAATTGGAGTACTAGATGCTTATCATATTGATAAAGCTCACCTATTTGGTATGTCATTAGGTGGTATGATTGCTCAAATTGCCGCTATAAAACATCCCGAAAGAATTTTGACGCTAACTTTACTAGCGACTAGTGTAATAGGATCTGATGACAATACTCGCGATTTACCTCCAATGGATGAAAGAATTTTAACACATCATGTAAATGGCACAAGTATAGATTGGACAAATAAAAACGATGTGGCAGAGTATTTAGTTTCAGGATCTCGTCTATTATGTGGATCAGAACGAATATTTGATGAAAATAGAGTTTATACACAAGTAAAACAAGAAATAGAACGCGCAAATAATTTATTAAGTATGTTTAATCATGCTTTACTTCAAGGTGATGATGCATATGAAGGTGTACTTCACTCCATACAAGCACCTACATTGGTTATTCACGGAACAGATGATACAGCACTCCCATTCGAACATGGCCTCGCACTAATTGATGAAATTCCAAACTCAGTACTATTAACTCTTAAAGGGGCAGGCCATGAAAACCATCCAGATGACTGGGAAAGCATAATTACTGCTGTTTCTAAACATACATCTGAAATTTAGACAAACAAATAATTAACAAAAGGGGCACAAATTGTATTGTGCCCCTTCTATTTACAAACAAAAACCCATCACTGTATTCGTATGTATAGTGATGGGACTTCTTATATTTTTCTATGTTTAAAAAAATGGACAATCTAATTGATCAACAGATTCCCATAATTTTTTTTTTGCATTTTCGGTGGATGTATTTGTTTCTAGTGTCATGTTTTTAAAAGGGTTTACTTCAACTTTTAATAAGGATGAAGGCTCCACATATAATGAGAAAACATGGCTGCTTGGTAAAGCTTTAGAAACGTCAATATCTCCTACTTGTTTAAATAGTTGCTGCGCAGCAAAAAAGAAGAAATTAGTTGGATTTGATTGTTTATTCAGCCACGCAAGCATTTCAGGTGATACCGATTTATGAATATTGATTTTTACTCGATCACCACGTTTATATCGCCTAGATCGCATACTTCCACCAACTAACTTATCGTTAAGTTTGTAAATCCTAACTCTTTTTGCTTATGCTCTCTATATTTTGGCGAACAAGTATAGACTAATAATCCTCGTGCATTGGTAAATAACGGATTATCTACAAAGATTACATTTTTGAGTCGTCCTTTTTGCTTTAAAATCATTTTTAAACTGTTTTTAATAATTACTGCACCACCGCCATAAATAAACACGTATGGATCGTCTTTCATATCATCAATTTTATTTATAATATCTGTTGCAACACGAGCTGCTAAACCTAATAGTGCCGGCTGTGATTCCTCAACTAATAAGGTATTTCTCGGATGCTTATCATTTAAATAAATTTGATTGAATTCTGTAATACTATCAATCGTCTTAGTTGGATACTTTCGGTTCCATCTCGTGATAATTTGTAATAACGTCTCTTTTACACCATAAGATAAACCTTTACTTAGTTGCGGACGGAAATTTACCCCTAATGAAACAACTTCTTCTGTCGTCCCTGCACCAATATCAAAAGAGAGTAGAGTCTTATCTACAAAATCAATTTCAGAAACTTGATTCGGCTCACATTCTATTTTATGTTTCACAACATTTCCTTCTTCATCGTATACAATGCCCCACGTCCCAGATGCGCCCTCAGGCAGGCATTTACAAAACTCAATTGAAACATTAATTGTCACATCGCGTCCGTTCGGATAATGGAAAATAACCTTATGATTTCCCATATAACGTTTTGCATTTTCAGCAGCTATTTCTTGTGTAATAAGCTGCATAGGAAGAGCGACAGATAAATCATAACGAATATTAATATGGCTAGAAGTTGGACTTTGTCGCATAGCGCTTACCGCCAAACCTGATAGTATTGTAATAACCATTAACTCATCCGTTGACTTATTCGATTTCTTCTCTACCTCAGTACCTTTTAATTGATCTTGAATGACTTTTTCTCCAACGATGTATCGTACATTATTTAGCATTAACGATGGCGAACTTATAGTCACATCAATGTGGTTTTCTAATTCAGATAATGAAACATCTACCTCATCTAAAAGTCCTGTAGGCTCACCTATATATAAAGAATAAATACTCGGAATAAAAATAGGGTCTTGCCCTTTCACCATTAACTTCAAACCGTTGTTTCCTGCATCTGCACCAGCTTTTAAAAGTATAGACATAACTACCCCCTAAATTAATCTGACATCCCTTCCAAATATATGCGAGCCCATTCTTTTACATTCAAATGTATTGTAATTTTTTATTTATCATAAAACCAAAATATTGCATACTTACATATTTTATGTAAAAAGTATTTGACATGATACTTTTCCAATTTTATACTTATATTTGTAAAGAGTTTTTTACAATCGAGGGGGGCAATTATTTATTGAATACTAAAAAAACTATTTTTATCATCATTGTTTTAGCATTAATTGCAATAATAGTACATGGCACATATAAATACATCACTGAAGGTTCTATTTTGGGTAGTACGATTTTTGCTATTTCGTTAATACTTAGTAATTTAATTAATCACATTACTTGGGGAGATCCCCACGGTGTATCAGAAGAAAGTCAAGATGAAATGGGCCAACAAATTACATATAAAAGCTTTAAAATTGCGTATTTTGTGCTTGTAGTTATAATGTTCCTTTTATTAATCTTCTCCGAAGGATTTTCTATGGGGGCTAATTTAGATGGCGTTAAAAACCTCCCTCTGTTCATCGCAATTTGCTCTTCATTCTTTATTTATCCTATTGTCGAACTCATAGTTGCAAAACAATATAAGTAAAAAGATGAGGTTTTCTA
>NZ_QPEL01000142.1:0-30495 GCF_008368965.1 Bacillus sp. AY2-1
GCTTTTAAAGTGTAACACCACATGCCCATCACCTTAAGATTTTAAGTATCCCCAAAACGAAATTTTTACATGAATATCTATAATTTCACCTCTTTTTCATTTGATTTGAAAATAAGCTTTCTATTTTTAAAAACCAACGATACCACCTCAAATTATATGAATAAAATCCATTCATTTATTAGGAAAATGGATTAAAAATAATAAGGTAGACTAAAAAGTAAAATATTATTTATGATAATCATTCTTTTATAAAATTCAAATAGGAAATAGCCCTACTCATTTTCAAAATGGAGGGGCTTTTTTTACTGTAAAATCAATATCTGCAGCTTATTTTTGTTGAAAAAATTCTCATTCTTATTTTGATAGTGATATGGGTACATATACATGCACATCAATCTTTTATTATGAAGTAGCCCTTGAATATATTGTTTTTTATTGACAGACATAAAAATGATTTATTTGCTGTATTGATAATTTATAGACGTTATAATAAAATGTTTATGTATATGTAAACTTAATTTATTTTCGTTTGGTTTAATTGGGAGGTTAGGCAGTGTTAATAACAATAAAATAATGGATATATCACCTGCAAAAAGAATGAAACCAATACGGAGAAGATGATTTCGTTAAAAATTCGAAAAATAAGCGTTATTAGCTCTTGAAGAAAAATGACTAGAAAAATTACAAGCATATGGAAAATAGGGTTATACAAAAAGTCCTAAAGGGGGACGGAATTATGGAGAAAAGAAAGTATTCAGTAACACCACAAGATCGAATGAATTATGTATTAGGTCTTTATTCTGCAGATCAACAAATTAATGCAGTTCTTTATTTTCCTGTAGGTATATCCAAGGAAATACTTGAAGAATCAGTAAGGATAACGTTGCAATTGCAACCAGTTTTGAACAGCCGGTTTGTAGAAAATGATATTCCTTACTGGGAGGAACATTCATCTGACACTAACTCATCTATTTGCTTTTTTGCAGAAGGAAATAATCAAGAACTTGAAATAATGGCAATAGATTTTATTAAAGAACCTGGTGATCGTATACAGGGGCCTATGGTTCAAACGAAATTATTACGGGGCACTACAACAGATATGTTAGTTGTGAAATTATCTCATCTATGTTCAGATGGTGCAGGAGTCAAGGAATATATTAAATTGCTTGGAACAATATATACGCACCTTTCATTGGGACGGTCTAAGAAGCAAATTATAAAGGAATTTGATGAGGGAAATGAGAGTTGTCGAGATCAATCACATGTATTCAAATACGCTGGAATATCGGACATAAAAAGTGCGTATCGTCCTAACCAAGAACAACAGGCATCGTTATGGTCTTTTCCATCTCAACCTAACAAAAATAAATTTCCCCAAATGTCCGTACGGCGATTGAGCCATGAGCAAACTCTACGTTTAACCCAATGGACAAAAGCACAACAGGCTACCTTGAATGATGTAATCATGACTGCATACTTCCGAGCTTTATCACATTTCACTGTGTATGCAGAACCTCGCACTGCAGAAAAAATGATTGGCTTGACAATTGATTTACGTCGATATCTGCCTAATAATACAACTGGTGCTATTTGCAACTTATCCGGTATGGAAATGCCAGTGATTAAAATGGAAGACGATGAAACATTTAAGCAGACTCTTGTTCGAGTTAAACAATCAATGGATAAAATAAAGTCTCAAAATCCAGGTCTTTCTTCAGCAGCAGGAATGGAGCTACTGGCAGAAATGAAGCTATCTACAGTGAAGGAAATGTATAATCAGCAATATGAAGAGGCTGTACAGATGGGGATGGCGTTGCCATTACTGACAAATTTGGGAGTGATCGCTGAGGAACCTATTCAGTTTGGTCAAATTCAAGCTGAGGACGGGTATATGGCATCACCTATTATGTATGCACCATTCTTTTCAATGGGAGTAAGCTCTTATAATGGAAGACTTACATTTACGATTGGTTATCATGCGCCGGATACATCAAAAGAAAAGGTAGAAAAATTTTTAGATAGTGTTGTTAATCAACTATCAGAAATAAAATAAAAGAGAATATAGAGAACAAATTTCTAACAGAATTGTATTTTAGGGGCTCGTATCATGTACGGATAATCTCTGGGAATTTTCTCTGACCGCACTTGCCTTTATGCTTTATATGCAATGGGAATGGTAGTGAGAAACAATTTGTATCGTGAAAAAACATGATATATCGGTATGAAAACAATAAAGCAGAGCTGATTTAAATTACACTTTGAATCAGCGCTGTTTTACTAGTTTGATGGCCCTTACAACAAAAAAAGGAGACTGTATCCGGTTAGGGTAAAGCGGATTTTTAATTTTTTTGAAAATAAAGTTGACATCCACAACTACTTAGTCATACAATGTAGTTGTAATAAGTAATACTGAATAGTGTAGTTTTACTCAAAAGCTATTCAGTAAAAATTCGCCTTAGTACTCTGTAGTACTGAATATAAGCCAGACAGAATAGGGGGTAAAGGAGGATCAGGACATGGAAAATTTAACTGAAATGCTGAAAGGTTCACTGGAAGGGTGTGTACTGGAAATCATTAGTCGCCGTGAAACGTATGGCTATGAGATTACCCGCCACCTGAATGATCTTGGGTTTACCGAAGTTGTAGAAGGTACGGTGTATACTATCCTCGTACGATTAGAGAAGAAAAAGCTTGTGAATATTGAAAAGAAACCATCAGATATGGGGCCTCCTCGTAAGTTTTATTCATTAAATGAAGAAGGCCGTCAGGAGCTTGAATTGTTTTGGGAAAAATGGGATTTTGTATCGTCAAAAATTAACGTCTTGAAGTCAAAATAGGTTCATAAGATAAAATGTTCTGGCCGATACTTTGAGAATTTCTTGTTCGGCTTTATAAAAAAGGAGGAAAATAAGATGTTAGAAATGTTCAAAAAGTTAATTGGTGATAAAAAAGAGTACAAAATGATGATGGCACGAGTTGAGGCTCTGCCAGAGGACTACCAATTTGTATTTAAGAAAATTCAAAACTACATGTGGAATTTCTCAGCGGGTAACGGGATGGATATGTTACACATACAGTATGAATTAATCGATTTGTTCGAAGCGGGTGCAGCGGAAGGAAGACAAGTGCTTGACATTACTGGGGATGACGTGGCTTCCTTTGCTGACGAACTAGTGGCAAACGCTAAAACTTACGTCTCCAAGTATCGTGAAGATTTGAATGAAAGTATTATGAAGAAATTGAGAAAAAAATAAATGGAATAAGTAATAACGACTGATTAGCTGGTTACACATATGAATTGCATCATAGCTATTCAGTTATATTTTTAACTCGGTACTAAGTAATACAGAATATCAGTGATACTAAATAGGTAGAGGTAAATAAATTATCTTCGCAAAACATTTTATAGGGAGGAAAAAGTATGAGTAATGCAGCGATTTCTGTAAAAAGCTTGAAAAAATCCTTTAAAGACAAGGGAGTTTTAAAAGGGGTAGATTTTGAGGTGCAGCGTGGAGAAATTTTCGCGCTGCTAGGCTCAAATGGAGCGGGAAAGACGACAACGGTCAATATCCTTTCGACGCTAATGAAGCAAGATGATGGCGAAGTGAGTATTTGCGGTTTTGACGTCCAGCGACAACCAGATTATGTTCGTCAAAGCATCAGTTTGACAGGACAGTTCGCAGCTTTAGACGGCATGCTTACTGGAAGGGAAAACTTGATAATGATCGCTAAGTTACGTGGTGTTTCCAATCCCGCACAAGTTACTGATAATCTACTTGCAAGATTTAGCCTGACTGATGCGGCCAACCAGAGGGCAGATCAGTATTCAGGAGGGATGAAGCGCCGGATTGATATCGCAATGAGTTTGATTGGGGCGCCAGCAGTTATTTTTCTCGACGAACCAACGACCGGACTTGATCCAGAAGCGCGGATCGAAGTGTGGGATACAGTAAAGGAACTTGCCGGTAGCGGTACAACTATTTTGCTTACGACTCAGTACTTGGAGGAAGCAGAACAACTGGCAGACCGTATCGCTATTTTGCATGGCGGAAAAATTATTACGACAGGTACTCTTGCTGAACTGAAAGAGATGTTCCCACCGGCAAAAGTGGAGTATATCGAAAAGCAACCGACATTGGAAGAAATATTCCTTGCGATTATTGGCAAAAAGGAGGAGATGTAAATGAAAAGTAAAACAGGTGTATTACTAGGTCGTTTAATGCGTAACATTATGCGCAGTCCGGATACAATTATTACGGTAGCAATTACACCGATTATGATGATGCTATTATTTGTTTACGTATTTGGCGGGGCTATAAAGACAGGAACGGATAACTACGTTAATTATTTATTGCCGGGAATTTTGTTAATGGCTATCGCATCCGGTGTAGCTTATACTTCTGTACGATTATTTACGGATGTAAAGAGTGGGCTGATGGCACGTTTCATTACGATGCCTATTAAGCGCTCATCAATATTGTGGGCTCACGTTTTAACTTCTCTTGTTGCTAATGTACTTACTATCGTGGTGGTTATTCTTGTTGCGCTCTTAATGGGCTTTCGTTCTAGTGCAAATATGCTAGATTGGCTTGCGGTAGCGGGAATACTGGGGATGTTTACGTTAGCGCTCACATGGCTAGCTATCATTCCAGGGCTGAAAGCGAAGTCTATGGAAGGGGCGACAGCTTACTCGTACCCGCTAATTTTTCTTCCATTTATTAGTTCGGCCTTCGTACCTACTGAAACGATGCCTAAAATTGTTCGTGCGTTTGCAGAGAATCAGCCTGTAACTTCAATCGTGAATGCGATTCGTGCTCTTTTATATGAAGGAACTGTGGGTAACGATATTTGGATTGCACTCGCTTGGTGCGTAGGTATAATGGTCATCTCTTACTTTTTCGCCAGTAAAGCATTTAAACGTCAGTTAGGGTAAGAAACGAGATAAACGAAACCTTCAGGAATAATATATATTTAGAAAAGCACGGGAGATTTTCCGTGCTTTTATTATTTATCATGCTCTCATTGTAGTAAATGAAATGGTATTTAAAAATAGGATAATTATCCAGTGATAAAGCTTAATATTTGAGGCTCACTGCTTATGGAATGTATAAGCACACTCGTTTTTGTAAATCTGCTAATACTTCATCGGGTATTTCTTTGATTTTAATATCCTTCCCTAGAAAAAGCAGCCAATTTATTATTTCCATCACTTCATCGGGATTGTTAACATTGATAAAAGTTTTTAAAATGGCTGTGGATTGGTAAGGATTAGTATAAGATATTGAAATTTTTAAAGGATGGTATTTTTTGAACTGGGCAATTGCTGTCGGACCAAGTTCAAATACAAGGTTAATTGCTTCGTCCTTCTTACTTAGTTTTTCTAAAATCTTTTTCTTATTTAGCCTTTTGTTCGTCGTGTATGGTTCGATATTAATGAGATCATCGACAGGAAACATCATCTTCTTTTCTTCTTTTAAGTCAAACCCTTCAATGATCCAATGGCTTTTTTCTTGATAAAGGTGCAATAGATAAATTGGATAAGACTTGATTTCTTCATCTTCTTTCATAGTAATCAATAAATGGTTATCTAAAAGAAGGATTTGAATGAGTTTTTCTAACATAGGATGGGGGAGATCAGAAAGCTCAAGTAGATCGGGATTATAAGGATTAGTCCCTTGGAAAAGCAAGAGTTGATTTAAAAGAACGAGATCATCTTGCTGGGTTTCTGAGATGAGTCCTAGTAGTTTTTCGGCTAAAGATTGACGACTCTTTAGGTAGGGAAGTTGTTGATTCCTCGTAGCCATAAAGGCAATAAAAAGAGCTTTCACTTCATTATCAGTAAAGCGAACAACGGGCAGGATAGAGTTATGCATAACAAAATATCCACCAGTTCTTCCAACTTCAGCGACAAGTGGCATGCCCATAGCTTCAATTTCTCTTATGTCTCTAATAGCTGTCGATCGCGATATGTTAAATTCTCGTATGATTTCAGAAATTGTAAAGTGGGAGCGATTGTTGATATACCGCATAATTGTATTAATCCGTTCAACTTTTTTCATTAGAGTCTCCTAAACAGTATCATTTTTTGACATGATTTAAAGTTATTATAAACGTATCAGATGAAAAGATAAATCATTTGAATCATTTTAAAAGAAGGAAGGTTTTGAATATGAAAAATTATACGATTGAAGAAAAAGATAGCTTTATTGTGTTAGGTATTGGAACTGAAATTAAGAGTGACTATACAGACTTTGCTGGGATAAATAAAGAAAAGGAAGACTTTTGGTCGGCTGTTAAAGAAGATGGAAGGCTGGATACTTTAAAAGCTTTAGCTACAAACGAATACATTTTTTCTGTGAATGAAGCGGTGAATAACAAGATGATGTATTATGCTGGTGTTATGACAGAGGCACAAATAGAAGAAGCATCTAGAGTAATCCAATTTCCGAAGGGAGAATACTTAGTAGTGAAAGGGGAAGATAAGACGGCTGAAGAGCTAAGTAATAAGCTGACTGGTATTGCCTTCGGTCAAGCTTTACCAGATGCAAAAGATTTTGCCTATGTTGGCGGGCCAAATACAACAGTTGAGATGGGACAAAGAAACGGCTTAGTATTTGGTGAAATGTGGATTCCGGTTGTTAGGAAGTAAAGTGATAAAAGGTACGAATATGGAAAGTAGAGGCTAACAATATTGAATTGTTGGCCTTTTTGATTTGAATATAATATTCATATACGACTACACAGTATGTTCTGATAAAATGGAATAAAAGGTAATTATTGTAAGGTGGTGGTGAGGTGAATAAAAAAAGGCTTTTTGAGCTATTCATAGTAGCGTTTGTGTTTCTATTCCTTCATGTAAGTACATTTACTAATGAAAGATTTAACGATAAATTGGGATCATTTACTTTCATTGTGCTCCTTCTTATGCTTTCTATTTACAGCGTATTTATAGAAAAGTATTTTGATGATATACAAAAGTGGATTCGAAATATTACATGTTGCTTTGCTTTATTCGTAGTGGTTTTAGTAGCTCTATGGATAGGTTATTTTTAGTCCTTACTTAAGAGAATGAGAAATATGTGATTACACTACATTCGATTCGATAATATGACTTAGCTGCATCGGTTTATATTAATCTTTTCTCTCCTCAATCATGATAAAATGTACAAAATGAGAATCCAATTTAATAGATATTATAAGAAAACCATCAATTTGATTATCCTTTTTCAAATTGATGGTTTTTATTTTTGAAATAAATATGTATTTTTTAAAAAAATATTTTTTGACCCCCATAAAACTATGTATTCCTCCGAATATGTATAGTGAAGAAAATAAATAGAAGAAAAATGACTATGAAAGAATATAGAAGCATTAATAAATTTACTAGATTAAGTGGGCATCCGAAATAAAAGGATGAAATTACCAATGATATAGAGAAGAGTTATTCAAGGATTGCAGATAAAATAGAAAAAGAATAAGCAAAACGAACGGTAGAAAATAAGAAAGTAGATAAAAATTAAAACTTAACTTTTGTGCCGAGAGAAAAGGAAAATCATTAAGAAAACGTTAGGAAAAGTTAGAATCGAAAAATATAACTAACAGCAAGAAGACAAGACCGAAGAAAAGTACCAAGAAAATCTGGTTAAATGGTCACTTGTGTAGTGGCCATTTTGCTATTTGAAGGAGGCTGGGAGATTACAAGTGTTGAGTTTAGTAATGAAGATCTTAAGAAAACCGAAAATAGAAGATATCGTATGTAACATACAAAACAACGAAGAAGACAAAGAAGCGTTTATCGTACAGTATCAGCCTTTTATTAGAAAATCAATCTCATCTGTCTGCCGCCGATATATTACAGAACAGGATGATGAATATAGCATTGGATTGTTTGCGTTTAACGAAGCAATTGAACAGTATTCATATACAAAAGGAAAATCCTTTTTAGCGTTTGCTGATCTTCTTATAAAAAGAGATGTAATTGACTATATACGTAAGGAGTCTAAACATAACTTTGTCTTTTTAAAAGAAGATGAGCAAGAGGAAATGTTAGAAATGCAAGTATCGCTTACGGAGTATATGAAAGAGATGGAAAATAGTAACCGTAAGGAGGAAATTCTTCATTTTCAAAGTGTGCTAGCTGAGTTTAAAATCACATTCTCAGAGCTTGCTAAAGAATCTCCTAAGCATCGTGATACACGTGAGCACTTAATAGAAATTGTAAAAATTATTATAAAAGAAGAGGAAATGATGGAAGAGCTGTTCCGAAAGAAAAAGTTACCGCTTAAACATATAGAACCACGTGTTAGGGTAAGTCGTAAAACGTTGGAACGACATAGAAAATACATTATTGCAATGTGTATTATTTTTGCAAACAACTATACATATATTCTGGATTACATAAGAGGGGAAAAGCATGATGAATAAAGGAATTGTGATGGATATAAAAAAGCATAGCGTAGTTGTTTTAACACCAAATGGAGAGTTTATTACGTGTAAAAGAAAAGGGGATTCTTGCATAATCGGGGAGGAAATCTTATTTGATGAGCCAGAACAAAAAGCATCGCATTTTTCGATCCCTTCCTTTTTAAAACCTGCATCAATACTTGTTGCTTGTTTTCTATTTGCAGTGCTGTTTTTCTACAACCAACCAGAAGAAAAAGTATTTGCTTACGTCTCAGTTGATATAAATCCAAGTTTAGAGGTGAGCGTAACAAAGGATTTTCGTGTTATAGATTTGCAGGCTTGTAATGATGATGGAAGGCGTATTTTAAAAGAATTGAAGCAATGGGAAAATAAACAATTGCAAGAAGTAATACGTAGGATTATAAAGCAAAGTCAAGAGGATAAGTATTTAACGAATGATAAGCAAGTTATGCTAACAGCTGTTGCAAAGGACAAGGCACTAGAACCACAGTTGGAAAAGGCGATGAAAGAATTAAAGAAAGAATATGAGCTAAAACATATTACAGTTGAATATCAAAGTAGCACAATGCAAGTACGAGAGAATGCTAGAAAAGCTGGAATTGGCACAGGTGTCTATATAAAGCAAGAGAGTGAGAAGAACAAATCGCTTACGCCTCCTGCCACGCCGTCTAATCCGGTGGAAAACGAAGAAGAGATACAATTGCAGCCGGAGTCATCTCCTGATGCATCACCGGATTTGTCTCCCGTACAAGAAAAAAAATATGAGAAGCCAGAGCATAAAGAACAAAAGAAAACAGAAGAACAGCCATCGAAGCAAATAAAAGAAAACAATGGAAGAGGATCCCAGCAAGAAAATAGAGGGAATCAACAGGAGAATAACAGTAGAGAATCTCAACAGGGAAATAATGGGGACCGACAAGGGAACAATGGAAGAGGATCTCAACAAGGGGGAATCAGCAAGGGAACAACGGAAGAGGATCTCAACAAGGAAATAATGGGAACCAGCAAAGGAAACAGAGAAGGGAAAAAAAAAAGAGAATCGAAACCAGAAAATAAATAAAAGCAAACAAAAAAGAAAAGAAGAGAATCTAAACAAGGAAATAATGGAAATCAACAAGGGAACAACGGAAGAGGATCTCAACAAGGAAATAATGGGAATCAGCAAGGGAACAACGGAAGAGGATCTCAACAAGGAAATAATGGAAATCAGCAAGGGAACAACGGAAGAGGATCTCAACAAGGAAATAATGGGAATCAGCAAGGAAACAATGGAAGAGGACCCCAGAAAGAAAATGGTGGAAACGAGCAAGGGAACAATGGTAGGGGGTCTCAACAAGAAAATAGAGGCCACCAGCAAGGGAATGAAAAGAAGAATCAATAGAATATGGAAGTGAGAGATTCATTTCAAAGCTAAAAGGATTTCTCTCGCTATTGTGGGCAGTAAAACTCCCATCTCAAAATTTGGCTTGGGCAAAGAAGTTAGGTGGGAGTTGGGCTGCTTGTAAATGAGGGCTGATTAAAGTTGCACTTTATTATTCTATAGTTCTATTAAGAAGGAGTATGTGAAAAATATAATGGAGAAAAATATTCAACAAGAGAAAGATAAAGAAAAACCTGTTTTTTATGATCCGAAAGGAAGGAGAAACATAGCCTTTATTTGGTTTCTATGTATCTCAATAGTTAGTGTAGGTGTTGTATTTTATTTTTTCTTTCAAAGTATTTTTTCAACACCAGAAATTCCAAACATGAATCCTACTGTAAAACAAGATACGAAACTTGTACCAATTAATCAAAAACTTAGTGAGGAGCAGTTAAAGAACGAAGAATTCAAGCCAAATACCGAAATGAAGGATAATAAAAATTTGGTGAATTCGACAAACGATAGTAAACAACCTAAAGAAGTGTATGGTTTTTATGTAAACTGGGATGAAAATAGTACCGCTTCTTTAAAAGAAAATATCGATTCATTAACCACGTTAGTACCAGAATGGTATCATTTAAAAGAAGATTTAACGATTAGAAGTGAGATAAAACCTGAGATAGTAAAACTAGCAAAGAAAAATCATGTGAAAATTATGCCGTTACTTACTAACTATACAGAAAAAGCTTCTGGCCCTGATAGTGAGCTTATCCATAAGTTACTGAATTCGCCGAATGATGTGAAGACGAAATTTATTAATGATTTAGTAAGCGAAGTTAAAAAGAATCAGTTTTCAGGTATTAATATTGACTTTGAGGCCGTACCTGAAAGTGATAGAGAAAACTTAACAAATTTCATGAAAGAAATTACTACGGTCTTTCATAAACATGATTTGCTCGTTACACAAGATGTTCCAGCTAATGATAAGGCTTTTGATTATGGTGCGTTAGCAAAAATAATAGATCGTATGATTGTAATGATGTACGATGAGCACTATGGAGCGGGGGAACCAGGACCAATTGCTTCAAATAAGTGGTTCCAACATACATTGAATGAACTGAATATTCCGTCTAATAAACTTATAGTTGCTTTCGGTAACTACGGATATGATTGGGAAATAAATAGTAAAAAACCTGCGAAGTCTTTAACTTTTTCAGAAGTTATGACAATGGCGAATGATTCCAATATGAAAATTCAATGGGATAACATGAGTGGAAATCCTTATTTTAGATATAAAACAGGAGAGAAAGAACATACTGCTTGGTTCTTAGACAGTGTTACTCTCTATAATCAAGTGAAAATCGCAATGGACAACAATGCAAAGGGGTTTGCGTTATGGAGATTAGGAGCAGAAGATCCTACAATATGGAAAGTTTTAAAAAATCCGATTGAGGTACAAAAAAATCCTGATGTATTACATAAAATCACTAGTTTAGATGAAGTGAATTATTCTGGACAAGGTGAAATTTTACAGATTGAGAATGAAAAGCAAAATGGATTGAGAGATTTTAAAGTAGGCAAAGATGGTTATCTTACAGATGAAGTATATCAATCTTTACCATCTGCATACGAAGTGCAACGATATGGAAAACCGAAAGGGAAACAAGTAGTATTAACATTTGATGATGGACCAGACCCGAAATATACGCCAGAAATTTTAAATATATTAAAAGAGAATAAAATAAAAGCTGCTTTTTTTGTCCTTGGTGAAAACGCACAACTAAATCCTAGTATTGTAAAAAGAATATACGATGAAGGGCATGAAATTGGCAATCATACTTTCAAGCATCCTAACGTAGCTGATACGTCTTTACTACGAACAAAAGTAGAACTTAATACGACGCAACGTCTGATCCAGGAAATAACTGGGCATTCTACAGTTTTGTTTAGGCCACCATACGAAGCGGATGCTAACCCGGATTCCTCAAATGAAATAGTGCCTATTTTACGGGCACAAAATATGAACTATACAATGGTAGCAGAAAAAGTGGATCCTGAGGACTGGGCAACACCATCAACTAATGAATTAGTAAAGCGTGCTCTTAATCCCGTTTATAAGGGAGAGGGAAATATTATTCTTCTCCATGATGCGGGAGGGAATCGTACCCATACGGTAGAGGCGTTGCCGATCATTATTAAAGAGCTTAAAAAGCATGGATATAGTTTTGTAACAATTTCAGATTTAATGAATAAAGAACGAGATGAAATTATGCCCCCAGTTTCTTCTGAGGGTGAGCAATATTTACTTTACAATAAAGCTGTCTTTTCAGGGGCGGGATACTTTAAACATATATTAACAACTATTTTTTATATTGCTATTGGATTAGGGATTTTTCGATTCTTATTCTTAATTTATTTTGCATGGAAGCAAAAAAGAAAAACGTTATCTCGCTCTATTAATTCGTCCTACCAACCTTTTGTTAGTGTTGTCATAGCAGCATATAATGAAGAAAAGGTGATAGCTAAGACAATTCGCTCAATTTTGGATAGTAAGTATGGAGAATTTGAAGTTATTGTTGTGGATGACGGATCGACAGATGGTACGTCAAAAGTAATGCAAGAAACATTTTATAAACACCCTAAAGTTCGTTTCATTCAGAAAGAAAACGGCGGGAAATCATCGGCAATGAACCTAGGGTTTCAACAATCTCGAGGAGAGATTGTTGTCACTTTAGATGCGGATACTATTATTGCGCAAGACGCCATTTCTCTAATGATTAGACACTTTGAAGATCAGAATGTAGCAGCAGTTTCAGGTAATGTTAAAGTGGGGAATAGACGAAATTTGTTAACTACTTGGCAACATGTTGAGTATATTACAGGGTTTAATTTAGAACGTAGAGCTTTTGATGAGTTAAATTGTATTACAGTTGTTCCAGGAGCTATTGGGGCGTGGCGCAAGAAGAATGTAGTTGAATCTGGATATTTAAGCGAAGATACATTAGCAGAAGATACGGATCTTACTATTACATTTTTACGTCAAGGATATAAAATTGTATATGAAGAAAAGGCCTATGCTTTTACGGAATCACCTGAAGATGTGAAAAGTCTCATTAAACAGCGATATCGTTGGTCATATGGTACACTCCAATGTCTTTGGAAACATCGAAAAGCAGTGTTTCATACAAAACATAAAACGTTAGGATTTATTGCATTGCCTAACATGTGGTTATTCCAATATGTTCTGCAATTCATTGCTCCTTTTGCAGATATTTTAATGATTATGGGGCTGTTTGGTAGCAATCCGCTAAAAGTGTTAGGGTTTTATCTTGTATTCTTTTTATTAGACCTTTTTGCATCTCTGTTTGCATTTAAATTAGAGAAAGAGGACCCTAAACCGTTAGTGTGGTTAATTTTACAACGCTTTATTTATCGTCAATTTATGACTTATGTTGTCATTAAATCTATATTCTCATCTATTCGAGGCGTAGCGGTAGGATGGAATAAACTAAAGAGAATGGGGAGTGTTAAACATTCCACGGAACATAAGGAGGCATCATAAGAGAGCAAACTATCTGCTCTTTTTTTCATTGATTTTAGTTAGTTGAATGTAGAGTTGTAGCATAAAAACTGCTGCTTCTATAACGAGATTCCTATTCATCATTAATAGTGAGACATTATGTTAAGCTAATCTTTTAGTTTTGGATTAAAGTTTTTTTATATTTTTTTAAAATGACGGACACAAAAACGCATATACCTTCGAATTATATATATGGATAACATAAATATGTATATAAAAAGGGGAGAAATAAGATGAAAGAAAAAAAAGAAATGTTTCAAGAAATCGCTGAGGTGTTAAAGGTATTGGCGCATCCAGTTCGTCTATCTTTAGTAAAAATAATGCTTGCAAAAGGTCCTACTAATGTAACAACAATGTATGGGGATTTGGAAATGCCTCAAAGTACAATTAGTCAACATTTATCTAAACTAAAAGCTGCTAAAATGGTTACAGGTACTCGGAAAGGATTAGAAATTTATTATGAGGTAACTGACAATCGCACAAAATCAATATTAGCATGTTTAGTTTAAATGCTGACTTCTAGACGTCAAAATTAAGAAGAGGATAGGAAAGCAATTCTATGGAGAGAGTTTTTAAGGTTTTTACACAAGTGAAGATCTGAAGTAAAGTTCCTTAATAAATAAAATAGTTGTTTGAAAATATGGTATAAAATGGAATTTTTATACCATATTTTTTAATATCTGTAATAAAAGGAAGAATGTTTTGGTTTCAATTTATACGCTATCTTTATAAATTTTGATTACCTTAAACGTTTGACAAACTAGCAATAGGTCTGGAGTCAAAGTAAGTCCACACAGGCTTAATTCCTAAGTGGAAAGATCAACATGCTCAATATGCAAAAAAATATAACTTAAATCCTCTGCATCCTAGATTTTGCAAAATTACTTGTTACCTTATTTATTAAAAAAATCAATTAAGGAACTATTTAGTGAAAATAAATTGTTCAGTTAAAGGTGCATTTTATAGAATGTAAGGAAAGGTCTCAATTTCAGTAGACACGTGGATTCGCATACTGATAGAATAAGCGAAAATATAATAAAGGTGGAATGGATTTGAGAAAAAGGTTAGGATGCTTACATGCCCATTATTCAAATATAGAATATATAGAAAAGGCACTTACCTCATTTAACATTGAATTAATCCATTTTGTTGACCCGGCATTAATGTATCAGGTTACATCCAATGAAAAATTTCAAGAATCAGATGCTCAATTTAAAGTTAAAGAGCAAATAGAATGGATTGCTCAATGTAATGTTGATGCTATCCTTATTACTTGTACAAATTATATTGCAATTTTACATGAAGACCAAGACTCAATATCAGTGCCAATTATTAAAATTGATGTACCTTTCTTTGATTACATATGCAATATACAGCAACCTCAGACAATTGTTTTTACAAATCCTGCAACTGTTGAAGGCACAGTAGAACGTCTTAAACATCATGCTAATAGCCTTCAAAAATCTTTAGATTTAGAGGTTGTTGTCATAAATAGTGTTTTTGAATTGATAATGAAAGGACTAAAAAAAGAATACAACCAAGAAGTTACAAAGTTCTTAAATCAAATCATTAAAGATGAAAAGAAATTTATCTCTGTTGCTCAATTATCTATGGTTGATGCATCTAAGCAAGTTGAGTATAAAACATCTAAGACTATTATTACTCCATTGAATACATTGGTATCTTACATTGTTAATAAATTAAAATTAGAGAAGAAAAATTAGTGGTAGAAGACAGAGGATTTGGAATTATGTATGGCTTTCTATCAATTTTCCTCGGGTTAGGTACTGTTATCTTACATAATGTTTGGACACTTAATTGGCAGGGACTCATTACACTTATTGCATGGCTCGCACTATTAAAAGGGATTTATGTAATTGCATATCCTGAACCATCCAAGAAAACCGATTTTGAAGTAAGAGTACTATCTACTCGTATAGTGCTTGCTATCCTTGGTGCTTTATCTTTATGGATGCTTTTCATACTTTATATGAAATAGAGACAAATATTTTTGATCATGGGAGTATATAGGTGAGGAGTTTTGGGTAGTCCTTTGGAACGGGATTTTATAGTTAACTGTAAATATAGTGTTTCTTCCCTTGTAGATATGTTTTTATAAATAGTGAGATGGGCAAAACGAAAAGAGTCCTAAATAAATAGGATTCTTTTCGTTTTATAAAAGTGAACTTATTTTGTATCACTAATACAATGGATGATTATTTTTCCGGACTATTCGCAGTTATCTATCTTGGTATACTCAATGGTGGCTATGTGACCATCCGGTCGAATCAAAACGGTATCTATATTTTTTAACTTGGAATCTTGTATTTCTCCTATTATCACCTTTATGTGTGAATCAATATTTATTTTATTTATCTTATCTATATAAGTAGGGTGTATTAATAAAATAAATTTACCATCCTGCATTAATTCAAAGAGTTTATAACTTTTCTTATTTAGAGAAGAAATAGTGAGGTTTGTACATCTTTTTCCTATCAATGGATGCCTTTCTGTATCGTGCATCGACGAATACATTATCCCTAAGCCACTTACTCTTTCAGATAAATCTTGATTTATCTCGGGGTATGTAAGTAGGTACGAAAATAAATCCCTCAATTCCATTCCTGCGTTTGAAAAGTTTATCATTAATTGTTCTTGCGCTTGTACTTCCTTGAAAAATTGTTTTCCCACAGCATGTCTTTCAATATGATAACTTTCTAATAGGCTTTCATATTTTTTTTGTTTTATTGCGAGTCCTAATTTCCAGCCTATATTAAAAGCATCTTGTAGACCTACATTCAAACCTTGTCCTCCAGCAGGGAAATGAATATGTGCTGCATCCCCTGCTAAGAATACACGCTTATGTTGATAAGTATTTGCTAGTTTGGTTGCATTGCCAAAACGAGAAAGCCATATTGTGCTCTTAATTTGAAGATGTTCACCTGTAATACTATAAATACTATCTATAAACTCTTTTTCTGTAACAGCAACATGAACAGGTATTGTCTGATTCTTAGGATCAACAATTGCAAAACGAAATACATCAGTTGTAATAGGTACCATCATTAATATCCCATTTATATTAGAAGTAGATAAAAATGGAGTATCTGGTATATCTTCTAAAATAACATCACCTAATATAGCAGTAGTTGTTGTGTTTGTTCCATTAAACGGTATATTTGATAACTCACGAACTATACTTCTTGCTCCATCAGCTCCTATTACATATGGAACTTCTATTTTATATATTGTTTCTCTTTGTTCTATTTCTAGTTTTACAAATGTTTCATATTGTTTTAAGTCTTTCACAGTATGCCCGCGTTTAATGACTACACCTAATTCTAATGCACGTTCTTCTAATATTCCTTCTGTAATAGATTGGGGAATAAAAAGTGTATACGGAAAATCAGTATTTAAATTTTTAAAGTTTAATCTTGTATCTAAGGCAGCAAAATGACTTGTATTTAATTTCTTTCCTCTAGCTAAAAATCGATCTGCAATACCTCTCATAGCCATCAATTCTAAGGAGCGGGGGTGTAGTGTGAGTGCTCTAGAATTTCGTACCCGGTCTAATCTTCTCTCTAAAACAACAACTTTTACGTCTTGGATAGCTAATTCACATGCTGCCATAAGTCCAACTGGACCACCACCAACTACCGCTACATCATAATAATTGTCCATATCATGCCCTCCATTTATTTAATTGTTTAAGAGCTAATGTGAAAAATTGTAAATAGATTTATAAATGTTATCTATTGTACATATATAATTATACTTCATTTTGGTTTCCGAGGAAACTAAAATGAAGTTCCTAGGAGAAGTTTACTTAGTAAGTGTGTAGTTAAAGCTATATAGCGTGTCTGCAGCTTCTTCTGCTTGTGCTATTTTTGCTAAAAATGCTACTGCTGTAGTTCCATATGGGAGTTGTAAAGGTCTTTCCGCTATTCGTAGTTTTAATGAAGTAGTAGTGGTTTTAACTCGACTTCAAATAATTCGCTTTCAATTTCATTAAGTGCATACATTGATACAGGGTGTGGAGAGGTATTAGATAAGACTTGTGATGAAAGAAGTGCTCCTGATGATGAGTAAAATGTAACAAACACTTGTGAAAATGGAGGGACCATAATGATTACACGGTCAGTTTTTTGTAACGTATTAACCAACTCCAAAATAATATAGTTTTATAAAAATCAAAAAAAAAATAGATAAATATAAAGATATTATTATGGGTACTTTTCCGATAGTGAATTAAGAAAATTAATAAACTCTTTATTTTATTGTAAATAATTTAAGAGCACACAAATATGCGCGCTCTTAGAATAGAAAGGTAGTTTTCTATGAGTAGGGAGTCCTCATATAATAAAATATGCTTGTCCAATTTAAATGTGAGAAGTTTTTTATAAAAATGCTATTTGGTAAGTCTATGTGAAAAATCACCTTGTACAGGAACTCTTTGCAAAGTATTTTGTCTGCAGTCATGATTATTAAAGTTGATGAGAGCTGTTATTCGACTAATAAAACCACATCTCAAATTGTTGACTATATGTCTAACAACTAGGATGCGGTTCAATTAATAAAAAGTGTCCGAGCAAAATATAAGGTGAAAAGTATAAGATACTTTTGTTATAAAGAGTATTTATAGATGAATGTTATTGTTTTTTACTTTTGAAAGATTTGGGCTTCTAAATTACGAGTTGTTGGAGTCCCTCTAATATAAAATTTCAGTAGAAATATTGAACTACTAATATGAATGTAGAAGATTTAATAAAGACGGTAATGTTTTTTTAGTCATGTAATCTTTTCAATTGATGATCTTTTCCCCATTCACATAGTTCATCCATAATTTGCATTAAAGATTTCCCATATTCGCTTATTGTGTACTCAACCTTTGGTGGAACTTCTTGATATACAGTACGATGGATAATTCCATCAGCTTCAAGTTGCCGAAGTTGTTGAGTCAGAACTTTTTGCGTAATGTTTGGAATTTCTCGTCGGATTTCATTTGTTCGCATTTTTCCATCTATTAAGACACATAAAATATGAACTTTCCATTTTCCGCCGATTACATCGAGTGTCGTTGCAATTGGGCAGTCATCATTTTGATTCATATAACACCTCCACAGGTACTTTAAGGTTCCTATAGCACTTTAAAGTACGTACTTTTCAATTATATGTGACTCATTCATACTAATACGTAAAGGGTTGAATAATTTATAAAGGGGATGAAAAATGATGAAAACACTTGTAATTGTAGCACATCCTGATATTGAAAAATCAAAAATTAATAAAAGATGGATTGAAGAACTTGAGAAATATTCGGATGAAATTACGGTGCATGAATTGTATAAAGTGGCACCGAATTGGGAGTTTAATGTGGAAGAGGAACAAAAGCTGTTAGTAGAACATGACCGATATATATTTCAATTTCCTCTCTACTGGTACAGCTCACCACCTTTATTGAAAAAATGGTTCGATGATGTATTAACATATGGGTTTGCATACGGATCACAAGGAGATAAAGTGAAGGGAAAAGAATTTGGTGTAGCTATTTCTATAGGTGGATTAGAAAAAGACTATGAAAATAGTGGGATTACAATGGATGAGTTGACGAAACCATTCCAAGCTACATGCTTATATACAGGTATGGAATTTATACCTTCCTTTTATTTATATGGTGCAGAATATAAACTAAGTGATGAAGAGATTGATAAAAGTGCACCTGAATATGTGCAATATGTGATGAACAAGAAGTATTCTAATATATAATGAAAAATAGCCATTTACTTGTGAAGTAAATGGCTATTTTATATTCTTCTTATATTCACTAAGTGTAATCTTTAGTAAATTAATAGTTAATCTGGTAAAATAAAAAACCTAACATATATAAAGGGGAGTTTTACTTGAGAACGATGCAAAAATTATTACAAAAAAGAGCAATGCAATCACCAAATTTGGAAGCGCTTGTAGGCGGAGAGAAAAGGTATTCGTTTCAGCAGTATAATGAACGAGTAAATCAGCTTGCACATTATTTGTTACATAATGGTGTGCAAAGAGGAGACCGTATAGGAATACTATGCAAAAATAATCACCCGTTTCCAAGCGTTATGATGGCAAGTTTAAAAATTGGAGCGGTATGTATTCCGCTAAATCATCAGCTTACTGCTTATGAATTAGAAACGATTGTAAAAGAAGCGAAATTAAAAGTATTAGTTATTGATGAAGAATTTAGTGAAGTATTATTAAAGATTGATGCTGTTAAAGAAATCCCTTATGTAATTCAAACGACAAAAGAAGGCTTTGGTTCATTTGAATTAGAGTTGCAAAAACAGCCAACGTCAGAACCGAACGTAGAAGTTCATGAAGAAGACGATGCCATTTACTTATTTACTTCAGGAACGACTGGACAGGCGAAAGCATGTGTAATTGGACATAAAAACTTGCATCATTATTTTGCTGAAATTGCGGGCCAAAGAGAAATCCCAGCAGGTGAACGTTTTTTATCCGTGCATCCATTGTTCCATATGAGTGGCGTGCTTTCTATTTTAAATTGTATTTATCATGGCGTTACGATGATTTTCTTAGCTGATTCGAATCCTGCTATTATTTGGGATAAGATTGAAGAAGAGAAAATTACTACGATGCTTGCGTTCCCAGCTGTTTATAGTTACATGCTTGATGAGCTAAATAAAAAAGAACGTAACATTTCAACCTTTAAAGTAGCACAAAGCGGTGGTACAAAAGTGCCAGAAACACTCATTCAAAAATATATGGAAAAAGGAATATATATGGTGCAAGGCTATGGCAGTACAGAAGGTTGGGTTGTAACCTCATGGCATCCAATGATGGGAAAAGAAAAGATGTCTTCTGTAGGAAAAACACTGAAACATGTAGAGGTGAAAATTGTTCATCCAGAAACAGGTGATGAACTAACAACAAATGAAGTCGGAGAGATTCATGTAAGAAGTCCATACATGTTTAAAGGATATTGGAATAATGAAAAGGCGACAAAGAAGGTAGTGAAAGATAATTGGTTTAACATGGGTGATGCTGGCATGATAGATGACGACGGATTCCTACATATTATGGGAAGATATAAAGATGTTATCATACGCGGTGGTGACAATGTATATCCAGATCAAGTAGAAGATGTTATTCATGAACTACATGGTGTTTTAGAAGTTGCAGTAGTTGGAGTTCCAGATGACTTTTGGGGAGAAGTTCCAAGAGCTTACATTGTGAAGGATGGCGAAACAACATTAACAGAAGAAAGTATTACTCAGTATTGTAAGGAGAAATTAGCCAGTTACAAAATACCAGAAGTGGTATTCATAGAAGAATTACCGAAAAATGCTTTAGGAAAAGTGTTGAAGAGGGAATTACGAGATGTAGTTCTTATGAAATAGAAAATTATGAAACGATGGAGAACCCAGTTATGTATAAAGCATGACTGGGTTTTTATGTATCAAAAACATAATAATTTACTAGATTTTGTATTTCATGTAAGATAATAAAGAATATTCAATTAATAATTCGAGGGATGAAATTAAATGAAGCTACCGTTATTAGAAGTAGAGACGGATAGACTCATTATCCGTCCATTTCAAAAAGATGATTACGAAAGTTGGTTAGATGGATTTAATAAGAGACTGCCATCGCAGTATAAATATGACGATGGCTATCAAGTTCTGGTATCATCAACAAAAGCATGGTTCACGGAATGGATAAGAGGTTTTGATGAAGCAGCACATAGAGATGAGATGTATGTATTAGGCATTTTTCGTAAAGAAGACGGAGCTAATATTGGAAAGCTAGAGCTGATAAAAATTTTACGAATGGATTACCAATGGGCGATGATGGGGTATTCCATACATAATCAATACTGGAAAAATGGATATGGCATAGAAAGCGTGAAAGCTGCGTTATCGTTATTTTATAATAGTCTTCATTTTCATAGAATTGAATTACATATACATGTTGATAATGAGCCATCCGTTCGTCTTGCGGAACGATCAGGTTTTTCTTTTGAATGCGAGAGAGAGGCGTTTTCTTTAGAGAATGGTAAGTGGATGGATTTTCTTATTTATTATAAAAATAAAGAAATGAACAAATAAGGAGAAAAGAAAATGAAGATTATAAACGTATTTCATTACGACGCATTTACGAATAAACCAAATAAGGGAAATCCAGCAGGTATTGTATTAGAAGCAGATGGATTAACGGAAGAGAAAATGCAAATTATTGCTGAAAAAGTTGGATATAACGAAACAACTTTTGTTCTTTCTTCAGAAGTAGGAGATATAAGAATGCGTTATTTTACACCTGGTTTTGAAATGGATTTATGTGGTCATGGGACAGTAGGGACGATATATGCTTTGCGCGAAAAAGGTTTATTAGAAGAGAAAAGTAACCTTACGATTGAAACGAAGGCTGGGATTTTACCGATACAAATAGGTGTAAATAAAAATGGAGAAACCTTTATTAAAATGAGACAGGCAGCACCTCAGTTTAAAGAATTTACAGGTTCAAAAGAAAAATTAGCTCATAGTATTGGTTTAGAAATAAATGATTTAGATGTAAGTTTACCGATTGTATATGGAAGTACTGGTAATTGGACTGTAATTGTACCGATTAAAAATCTTAATGCATGCGAGAGAATGAAACCTAATAATGCTGCATTTCCATCAGTATTAAAAGAAATACCTAATGCTTCTATTCACCCAATTTGTCTAGAAACTTATGATGAACTAGCACAAATGCACGGCCGTCATTTTTCATCAGCTTACGCTGGGACGATTGAAGATCCAGTGACAGGAACAGCTTCAGGTGTAATGGGAGCGTATTATGCGGAGTATTTAGAGAAAGATTTTGAACATGAATTGGATTTAATCGTTGAGCAAGGACAGGAAATAAATAAAGATGGTCGTGTAACTGTTTATGTAACGAAAGAGATAGAAAACGAGAAGTTACAAATAGATATTGCTGGAACAGCGGTGTATGTGAAAGAGTTTGAAGTTTCAATATAAAGTGAAACTTTAATCAGTGGGGGTTTTACTGCCCGGTGAATAGCAAGATAAAAAAGAAAGCCCGGAATACATCCGGACTTTCATTATCTGTTCAATACTTCAATGTACGAAGCATTTCCGGTTGTTCTTAAAGCGGAGCGGAAATTATTATTTTCTAACGCCACAGCAACTTGTTGTAACTGCTGTGCATCATCATGATGGATAAGTAAGCTGTCAGCACCGCTTTCTTCTATATGAATGTGTTCGACATTTCCGATAGCATCATGTACAGCTTTTAAAAATTCAGGTTTCATGGTGTCCTCCTATATGTATGTAACGTTGTTATTTAGTATTTCCTTATTTTTGAAATATAAAAGTAAATGAAAGGAGAAATAAAATGAATATAACGCAGTTTAACGAACAGATAACATCATTATTTGAAGAGCATCTTCACAAATATGGCGATGATGAATATGGTTTTACTCATATAAGTAAAGATGAATTTCACAAAATCGGTTACACAACAAATCTGACATTAGAGACGATTGAAGAAGCGTATAAAAATGGAGTCGATATGATAGTTACACATCATGCGCCGTGGAGTTTTTTATTTGGTATGGAAAAGGCTTGTATTGAGAAATTGAAGCAATATGAAATGAATCATTTTTGGATTCATTTGCCGTTAGATTTTGTAAAGTTTGGCACGTGTACGTCGTTATTTAACGGAATTGGGATAGATACAATACTAGAATATTCCACGTATGAGGAAGAAGAACTACCGGGAATAGGAGAATATAAAGAAGCGATTCCTTTTTCAAACTTAGTTGGAAAACTGGAAGAAAAAATGGAAGAGAAAGTGAAGAGCTGGAGAAATCATGATAAACCAGTAAAACGGATTGCGATTTTAACCGGTGCAGGAAACAATACAAATTTAATTGAACGTGCATTAGAAAAAGGATGTGACACGTACATAACAGGTGAAAAAACATTATATACAGTGCAACATGCGAAATTTAAAGGGATTAATTTAATTGTAGGCAGTCATACTTTTACAGAAGTGTTTGGTGTAGAAAGTTTGGCTCATAAATTACAAGACAGAGACCCGGCAATAGAAATTATTAGAGTATATGAAGAGCATTTAGAGTGATGAAATCACATCACATTACCATAAATGGAATGAACTATATGATGGAATATTGAAGAAAGCCATTGTAATAAAATAAAATTGTTGTTTGCTATATTAGGATGGTTGGCAGGATTCCCCTCACGTTTGTCAAATAATAGTAAAGTTGTCTTTTGAATTAAGGGAATCTTCCGAATTAAAGGGTGAGAGAATGGAAATTTCAATAATCACTGCACAACTAATTAAGGAAAAAGTTATTTCACATTATCCAAATAGCGTAAAAGCATTAAACGGGGGAACGACAAGTACTGTATATTTGTTGGATGAACAATACGTTGTAAAGTTGAATGAATCGGATGTCATACGTGAAGAAGCTTATTTTCTTCAGTTTTATAAAAAGGACGAATTATTTCCAAAGCTTTTATATAAGGAACCTTTAAATCGCTATATTGTTTACTCATTCCTTGAGGGCACAACGTCTTGCAAACTAGGCCATAAACGGAGTGTTCTTTGTAAACTTGTAAAGGAAGTTATCAATAAGTATGAAGTGGCTACAGAGGTTGATGGCTGGGGATGGAAAGAAAATCTGCTTCAATCTTGGAGTGAATTTTTAACAACAAATGTGATAGAAGCTCATGAAAATGTAAGACGTTACATAAGTGAAGAAGAGTATAGAACGGTTCTTAATTTAGCAAATAGGGATGCTGGAATAAATCAGCCATTTTTATTGCATGGTGATCTTGGATTTCATAACTTTATATTTAAAGAGAATAAACTGCACGGTGTAATTGATCCTTTACCAGTGTTAGGAGATCCTATATACGATTTAATTTACGCGTTTTGTTCAACTCCGGAAAATTTAACAAAAGAAACAATTAATTATGCGATGAAACAGTGTGTATTTCATAAAAAAGACTGTGATTTATATGAAGAAATAGTCATAGGATTATATTTACGTATAGACACATGTTTAAGACACCACCCGAAAGATTTAGAAGATTATTTAATAGCTTGGCGTTATTGGATGGGTGAAATTAAGCCGGCTTTATAGCACAAATATTTTTGGGGGAGATAGTGAAATGAATGTTGCAGAAGCGAAAAAGGATTTAGCAATAAAAACGAAGAGAGGCTTACCGATTATATTAGCCGGCGTTTTATTTTGGATAGTTATGAGTATAACGGGATTTGTTCTTTCTGAAAAACAAGTGGTGTGGGTATATTTAATCGGTATGGGCTGTGTGTTTCCTTTTGGCTTAATGATAGCTGCTATATTGAAAATTGATATGTTTGCGAAAGGAAATCCGTTAGGGGTTTTGGCAGGCTTAATTGGTGGGATAAATGTATTGAATATTCCACTTGTATTACTTGCCTATTTTCAATTTCCAGAATGGTTACCTTTTGTAGTAGCGATGTTAATAGGTGTTCATTTTATTCCGTACGTATGGATTTATGAAAGTAAAAGTTATGGTTTATTGTCAGTAGGGACTGTATTTGTAACGTCAGTTTGTGGGATTCTTTTTGCAGAAAAAGGATTTATTGTAATTCCATTATCGGTTACAGTTGTCTATTTACTTACTTTTATAAGTTTGTTAATTGAAAATAAAAAAGCAGATCATTATCAACAAAAGTCAGCTTAATAAAGAAATAGGGATAGGGGGAATTATTATGGAAAATTTCGTTTGTACAACGTGTGGTGTGCAGTATGCAGCGAGTGTAGAAGAACCGGTGAGTTGTCATATTTGTGATGAAGAGAGGCAATATGTTAACCAAAAAGGACAATCTTGGACGACACTAGAAAGCTTACAAACAGGTGATACATATAAAAATGAAATAATCGAAGAGGAAAATGGACTTTATAGTATTACGACAAAACCAGGATTTGCGATCGGTCAAACTGCATTTATAGTGAAAACAGAGTCATATCGTTTACTATGGGACTGTATTACGTATTTAGATGAAACGACAATTGAGAAGATAAAAGAGCTTGGTGGATTAGATGCAATTGCATTGTCTCATCCGCATTATTATTCAACGCAGGTAGAATGGGCGGAGACATTTGATGTACCAATTTATATACATGAAGATGATAAAGAGTGGGTAATGCGCCCGAGTAGTCGTATTATTTACTGGTCTGGAGAGTCATTACAATTAGCTAATGGATTAGTCATTCATCGTTTAGGGGGACATTTTAAAGGTGGATCTGTCTTACATTGGGAAGAAGGTAATGATGGAAAAGGGATTTTGTTAACAGGTGATATTATTCAAGTTGTAGCGGATGAAAGGTGGGTAAGCTTCATGTACAGCTATCCAAACTTAATTCCACTACCAGCGAGAAAAGTGGAAGAAATGGTGAATCGAGTGAAGCCGTTACAGTTTAATCGTTTATACAACGCTTTTCATCGAGTAGTAAAAGAAAATGCAAATGAGGCAGTTGAACGTTCTGCTGAAAGATATATAAAAGCAATAGAAGGAAAGTTGTTTCATACGTAAAAGGAGAATAGCTTAATGAAAACGTTAGTATGCTTTGGAGATAGTATTACAGCTGATGAAACATTTTTTAATGGAATGCCGAGATTAACACCACGTTTGCAAGAGGTGTTTCCGAACTGGAAAATAGTGAATGCAGGTATTCCAGGTGATAATACATTTGATGCGTTAAATAGAATTGAAGAAGATGTAATATCATATAAACCAGATTTCGTAACAGTTTTTCTTGGTACGAATGATGCAGTCCCTTTTTCTCAAGTGTCATTACAAGCATATAAAGAAAACTTAGAGAAGATTGTGAACCAAATTTCATCAAATAAAGTACTACTGATTAGTCCTGCACCAGTTGATGAAGAAAGACAGCATAACAGAACAAATAGAGTACTTGGTCAGTATGCAGACGTGGTGGAGGAAGTGGCGAGGGAAACAGGAAGTTATTTTCTAAACGTATTCGCTGAAATGATTCAAGAACGGGATTATAAAAGGTTTGTAGAAAATGATGAAAAAGATGGGTTACACTTTGGGCCAGAAGGTTATGAGTATGTAGCGAAGTTAATTGGTGAAAAGTTAAAAGGGATTTTATAAGGAGCAAAGCACTTAGTGCTTTGCTTTTTCGTATTTCTTTCGCAGTCCATAAACTTATTGATCGCTGTAATTTGGACAGATATTTTGCGTTTTTATCCCGCATTAACTGTCCGTAAACGCCCCATTGGTGAGGGCTAATAATCAGTGGGGGATGAACAAAAACCCCACTGATTAAAGTTTCACTTTATGTGCTTAAAAGGCGAGTTCTGTTTTAAAGTAATATAAATTTATTTTTAAAAATTTATATTTCGTAGTTGAAAATCAATAAAGGTGTAACTATAATAGTTACAGTAAGTTTGTTATTTTGAAATGTACACATTGAATTACAAGAATGAAGGGAGTTTTTATGTAAATCAAAAAGTTATAAAAATCTATTAATTTTTATAATAAGATAAAATGCTTTTCGGTTCATACACATTATGAAATATGTTATTTCTAATAGAAAACTAGAGGTGGAAAAATGAAAAATTTTAAAGGTATGTTGATATCATCACTTGCAATTACAACTTTTGCTGGGGTAGGTACGACATTTGTAACAAATACAGTATATGCTGCTAATAACGATTCTAGTAAAATACAAGTTCGTTCTAATAAGAGTATAAACACAACAACTGGCTCGAGAGGGCCTGTATTATCAGTCAATCCTTATGATGAACCTAGATTTTCGAGACAGGGATATCTTGAAGAGGCACCTTTAGGAATTAATGCTCCTTATGCTTGGGGAATTAAAGGAGGAAATGGTCAGGGAGCAACTTTTGTAGATTTGGAAGAAGGCTGGTTATTAAATCATGAAGATTTAGTCGGTCAAAATATTGAATTTATGTCTGGAAAAATGAGTAATGATCTTTCTCACGGTACTTCAGTTCTAGGTGTTGTTTCTGCAGCTGACAATGGAATTGGGAACATTGGGATTGCACCAAAAGCAAAGGCAAAAGTAATTTCAGTGATCCGAGATAATGGGAGAATCGATGTAAGAGATGCTATTTTAAGTGCCGTAGATTCTTTACAGGCTGGAGATGTTTTATTAATAGAAGAATCCTTTAAATATGATGGATATGGAGATGACCCTTTACCAGTAGAAGTATACCCGAGTATATTTAACGCAATTCGCAAAGGTACAGATAAAGGCATTATTATTGTAGAAGCAGCTGGTAATGGTGGGATTGATTTAGATGAATTTAAAGACCGTAATGGTAAGCAGATTTTAAATCGAAATAGTCCAGACTTTAAAGATTCAGGAGCTATTATAGTTGGAGCATCTACTGCAAGAGTTCCTCATAAACGTTTAGCTTTCTCTAACTATGGTAGTAGAATTGATGTATATGGTTGGGGAGAGTATGTTGATACATTAGATACATATCAAAATCAAAATAGTAAAGGACAAAAAGTTACAGATCAGAACATAATTAATCGTTATACTTCTAATTTCCGTGGTACTTCTAGCGCTTCGCCTATAATTGCTGGGGCTGCTGTATCGATTCAAGGGATTGCTAAAGAACATTTAGGTAAGGCATATACACCAAAAGAATTGAGAGCAATTTTAAGTAATCCTAATACAGGCACAAAGTCTAATAACCCATCATCTGATAAAATAGGGGTTTTACCAGATTTAAAAGCGATTTTGTCTAACCTTGGATTTCATAGTGATTTGACTACCAATGATCCTATGGTATTTCCAGATAACGTAGAAAAAAATGAAGGAAAAGAAAATTCAACTTTCGTATTTCCAGGTGAAGAAACAAAAAGAACAGGTGATAAAAATTCAACTGTAACCTTCCCAGAAGAAGATTTAAAACAGGAGGAAAAAGAAGAGGGATTAATTGTTTTTCCTGATTAATAAAAAAATACTACCTTCCATTTGGAGGTAGTATTTTTTATTTCTTGTCAATAACAAGCAGGCATGAAATTTGTATTTGTTTATCTTTCATAATGAACTTAACCACAAAATCGAATATTTGACTGTTAATTTACTTTTTCGTCTCAATCAATTATATGAATTAATCTAGAAATGCTTGCTGCAATGCTTTCAGTCCATCACTGTAAATGCCATGAAACAGATTAATTGCCTCTTCATCACTAACTTCAACAGGAGTGAACGTACCAGACCACTCTACTAACGATGTGTTACTTTCAGTACCTTCTTTAACCTGGATTGTAGATAAATAATTAGTGACTGGGAACGGTGCATTCATGATTGAATACGTGTAGTAGCGCTCTTTATCATTGAATACTTCTAATCGTTCTATAATTGTATCGCCATCTGGATTAGCTAGATGACGTACACGACCGCCTTCAGTTAATTTACTGCTAGGTATATAAGGTAACCAGTCTGGAAGGGAGTTGAAACCTCCGATTAATTGCCATACTTGTTCCGGTGAAGAAAACATTTCCATAGATGTAGTAGTATGTGCCATATTCATTACGCTCCTTTTCATCCCGGTATTTACGGGTAAATAATCAGTGGGGGATGCTCCCACTGATTAAAGTTTCATTATTATTTTACGTTGATTGGTAGTGGTGCATTAGGTGCTACTAGTTTTTGTTCGCGCATTTCTTCCCAGAATGCTGCTGGAATTACTGTATTTAAGGCGTTTTGGTCTTCTACAATTCGTTCCGGTTTACTTGCACCAGGAACAACGGCAGCAACTGCTGGATTTGCTAGTGAAAATTGTAATGCAGCAGCTTTGATGCTGATGTCGTGACGATCTGCAAGAGCTTTGATTTTCTCAACCTTTGCAATAATTTCTGGCGATGCTTTTTGATATTCGAAGTGAGCGCCTCCAGCAAGAATACCTGAGCTATATGGGCCACCAACAACAATATCCATATTATGCTTTACAGCTGCAGGCATTACTCGTTGCAATGCACGTTCGTGGTCTAATAATGAATAGCGACCAGCTAGTAAGGATATATTTGGTTTCGCTTCTTCTAAATCAAGCATAAGTTCAATTGATTCTACTTTGTTTACTCCAAGCCCCCAGCCCTTAATAACTCCTTCTTCACGTAAACGTGTTAGCGCACGGAATGCTCCTGTTCGAGCTGTTTCAAATTGTGAAATCCACTCATCACCATAAAAGTCTTGTGCTAAATCATGAATGAAAACAAAGTCTAGACAATCTGTTTTTAAACGTTTCAAACTTTGCTCGATAGAACGAAGTGTTGCATCTGCGCTATAGTCATTGATCATTTTATTTTTGCGACCAAATTCGAAAAGTCCGCCTTTTTCACCTAAATCACGTGCAGATGGATCTTCTAGTTCATCTGAAATCGTTCGACCTACTTTGGTGCTTAAAAAGTAATCATCACGATTTCTTTTTGACAGTGCTTCACCAAGACGGATTTCCGCTAATCCAGATCCATAAAGTGGAGCTGTATCAAAGTAACGAACGCCATTCTCCCAAGCAGCATCCACTGTAGCGATTGCTTCTTCCTCTGGGATATTACGGTACATATTTCCTAGTGGTGCTGTACCAAACCCGATTTTTTCTTTTAGTAATTTACTCATTATAGATATCCTCCTAAAATATATTTGAAAATTATTTATTCATTGTGAATGGATGTGAAAATGAAAACATGTCATTTCATCGTCTGACAAAATGTATGATAAAAATACTCACTTTAAAGTACAGGTAATTTCTAATACTTCATGACTTACTCAACTCTTACAAATGCTATTATGAAATGTATTTTACATAATGAAAAGTACGTACTTTAAAGTGATATAGATACTAAAAAGTAATACAGGTACTTTTTGGTGCCGTACTACTCATCTGCTGTTTACGTATGCTATTATGAAACATGTTTAACACAATAAAAAGTACGTACTTTAAGGTGCTATAGATACTTAAAAGTAATATTTAAATATTTTAGCTTATTTGTCTTATAAAATTATTAAAGGAGATTTTTATATGAAAACATACAATATTCCTGTAGA
>NZ_QPEL01000143.1:0-12086 GCF_008368965.1 Bacillus sp. AY2-1
GTATAAACATTATCAATTTACTATATATTACATTTATGTAAAAATAGATGTATGTTAAGCTTATTCAAAATCTTTCCCCTAATAAAGATTTGAAGTAGCATTTCATGATTCTCCTTACTGTTAATATGCCTTGAAAAAGAACCCTATAGGGTTCTTTTTCTTTTCATTATAACCTCAGTAAGTGCTTATTTAACATGCAAAAAGGACCGCTAATTATTTGCAGCCCTTTTACACGTTAATATACACTTGTATTACATACTTAACAATTTATTGTATTAGGTATTTATACAAACTAAACATGCTATTATCATTTAGATATATAACACTTCAAAGTTTAGAAGTATACAATAACAAATCTTTCCCAGCTTCCAGCTACATAACTAGTAGCTGTTAATTCTCTACCACCATTTGCTGATATATATCTACCATTACTTAGTGCTTGTAATACATATATCCTATTGTCTCCACCATTATATAAGATAAACTTTTCCCATGCACCAATTGATGTACGATCTGCTACTACTCTACCATTTGGCTCAAACGAAACATACTTCCCATTACTTTTAGCTTTTAAAGCGTACGTATATAATTCCCCAGTCGAAATTAATTCAAATTTCTCCCATTCATTAACTGCATTACGATTTGCTATTATATTTCCCGAAGGCTCAGCCGAAACATATTGTAAATTTGCTGCCTGTATAGCAACTGTCCAACTTCCATTAAATAAATTCACGCCTTTTAGTGAACCTGCTTTTGATAGATTGGCTGCCGATACATCATTCGATGGTGTAATCATCACTATCATTAAAACCATCGACAACACCATTAAAACTAACCTTTTTGAGATTGTATTACCACTTGCACGTGTTATGAACCTTTTCATTCCCATTCCTCCCTTAATATACATAGAACTCATATATATCATACCAAATATGTAAAATATTGTAACGATTGAGAGGATTTATCAACAAATACCTTACTATTCTGTTTCTTTTTTCTCAAATCTATAGCAATTAAACATGTATCAATTCTCAAGCACATTTTTCAAATTATTTTCCCCCTGATAAAAAAACGTAGAAATTTTTGGAAACGAAAGTATATACAAAAGAGAGGGTATTTTCATTTCACCTTTCTTTAAATAAAAGCCAAATAGCCGTTCATAATGAACGACTATTTGCATCCAACTAATACTTAGAATGTTTTTCATGTTAATCTATTTTGTTTAATCCCGTTGAAGTAACTTGATAGGTTCTTTTTTTGCCCATATATTCTTGTTTATTATTCTCAAGATTAATAAGTGTAGCGCGTGTTTTTTCCTTTACTGCTTCCCCTTCTATATGGGTAAACTCAATGTAATCTCCCACTTTTACGGGCACGGTTTGGCTTTCAGCAGTTTGTTGTCTATTCCCTACTATTTCCTTATTGTACACAACACCACCATTTGAATTCTTTACTGTAATACTTGCATACGTATTATTAAAGTAAGAATGTGGTACGCCTGCTTCTAAATTCACCTGCATTTTCTCTGTTGTCCTATTATAATCTACTTTTGCGATTTCTCTATCACTATATCCTTTTAAAGACCACCCAAAATGATTTCCATCTAAAACCGTTGTTTCTGGCATTTTTTCTACTTTCTTCAAGCCTTCTTTTGTAACTTCATACATGCCTTTTTTTCCAAAACTTTCTTGTTTACTGTTACCTACATTTATTAAAGTAGCTCTATGCACACCTTCTAGATGTGTCAGCTCAATATAATCCCCTACTTTAACTGGAACTTTTTGCGATTCAGCATTTTGTTGTTTGTTCCCATAAATATCTTTATTGTATACTACTTTTCCTGATGCATTTTGTACTTTAATACTCGCATATGTTTCATTAAAATAATGATGTGGTACGCCTGCTTTTAAATCAATTTGCATCTCTTCTGTCGACTTATTAAAATTGACTTTTGCAAACTCGAAATCACTAATTCCTTTTAGTGACCATGCAAACTGGTTTCCTTCTAAAATATTATTTTCATTAGGCATATCTGGTTTAATTGGATTAGAATCCGTACTCTTCCAAATCTCTGCTGTTAAAATTGGATATCCTAATGCAGCTACTTTTTGAATAGTATCGTTATTTGGACGTAATCCCCACTTCTCAAAGAAAGGAATCAAATTTTGTTTGGCTACTTTTGATGCTGAAATCATAAATAATTGTTTTTTATTTTCATCAGTTTGTGGAAGTTCACTTGAAGGCATGTCTCTATACAATTGATGCAATTTAGGATAGAAATCCTCTCCATATGCTAGCTGTAGTTGCCAAAGCATAACAAGCTTAACAAAAACATCACTAACTTCGTCATAATTTTTATTAGGTTGTTCTAAGTATTGAAATGCCTTAGTATAAGCACCCTCTTGTTGCAATCTAAAAGGTTGATTAGATGTAAATGCTTTTTCTACAGAAAGGCTGTATATATTATTTTGTACTTCTGTCATATTATAAAATTTCCAAGGTGATTGCTGTCTCAAATGCCCTGCCTCATGCCATGGACCCCAACCATCTTTTATAAATTTATTAATATCTAATACATATTGAATTGCATCTCCTACATATGCAGTTCGATAAGAAGTCGCATACATATAATAATCGGGAGAATGATTTTCTTCTACGTAATGAACATAATGTTTATCTACTTGTTCTTCAGATAATCCAGCTACTTTGTCTTGAATTCGAGTAGCTTCATCCATCTTTTTTAAGAGTTGTACAGGATCTGTATTAGAACCCAACAAATATTTCTTAATACGTGCAGGACTGGCCGTAATTAATACACGTTCTCCTTTTAACTCCACTGCATGTGCATTTGGATATTGGTCCAGCATGTTAATTAAATCTTGTTTCGTATGCTTTCCTAGTTCAAAGAAAGGCGTAGTCGTTCCGCCTGTTGTAATTGTTGTTCGAATGGTACCACCTTGTTGTTTATTATAAAAATAAATCATCCCCCCATTTGGAGATTGGATTGTGTTTATACCTGGTTTTAATGTAAATGATTTTATCTTAGAATCTTCTCTCCAAGAAGCATCATATGAATACGTTCCAATATATACCTGAATATCTTGATTACCTTCTACATTAATCGTTATTTGTTCATTTGGTTTTGCATATAAACCAGTTGGTTCATATGGACTAAATGCCATACTTTTTCTTTCCTGTTGTTTTATTAGCTCAACATCCCCTTTTCCTGGGACTGTAAATGTTCTATTTTCTGATTTAACTGATTTTTCACTTTGCAGTGATGTCGATAAATTTTTTTGCTGCTCCTTTTGCTCCGCAAAGACATCTGATGAAGAAATCATTCCAGTCGCAAGCATAGTTACTGTAGCAGTAGCTGCAAGTATTTTTCTAGTTTTATATTTTGAATTATTCCCCATATTATCTCCTTCATTTTTCCTTAGTACTCTTAAGGATTTTTGTTTTCTTCTTCATGTTTTTACAATCTAAACTATTCATACTATTTAAGTTGTATCTATTACTCTATATTTTTTCATAAACATCTCCTTTTCTTTATTTATTATTGTATATAAATGTTATTGGATGACACATTAAATAACAACTTTAAGATAAACTCATCGATAACAGCTTATTATGTTTTGATTCTGTATTCTAAACTTCCATCCGATTGGAGAAATATATCCAATTGGAGAAATCAGTAAATAATTTTCAACATTTAAGGGTTGGAATCTCACAAAAAATTCATAAAAATTTTTCAGTTTAAAGGTCAATTCAATTGCAACTATATTTGTTTAAGCTTCCACCTTTTTTGAAAAAAAGCATCTAATTCTACTTGAATTAGATGCTTACATTTAGTCCTTAGGACAAATATTCTAAACTATTTATGTGGTTGTAAATCTTTTTTTATTACTTCCCAGAGTGAATTATCTTGAGGCACCGGTTTACCCTCTTCATCCCATTTTATTTTTCCTGTTCCCAATTCATAATTCATCCCTGTCCATGTGTCTTCACGGAATGCATAGAATGATTTATGCCAACCTTTTTGGTTGAAGATAGAAATAAGATCTTGCATGTATTGGGTAGCTCCCGGAACAGTACGGTTAATTCCAAACTCCTCTGCAATAATTCGATTAGATGATACATGATTTTTCTTAGACCATTGTTGGATTGGCTTCAAAAATTTCTCTAATCCCTGCTTATTCCACATTACAGGTTTCTCTAAGTCTCCTACTTTTACTAATCCTGGATATTGATATTCTTTATTTTTCTTTTCACCTTGACTCGTTAATTCATATGGTTCATACATATGAAATGCGTAAAGCGTTTTTTTATCCTTTACTGGTTTTAAATATTTAAAAGCCCATGGAGTAGCATATAAACCTGAATCTAAAATAATTGGTGTTTCTTGGTCTACTTCACGAATGGAATTGATTACTTTTTGATACAATCTGTTTAAATCCGCTGTCGTTCCCTTCACTTTTGCATACCATTTCTCGTAATCTTCTGTCCAAAAATCATTATATCTATTATTTTTAGCTGTTTCTGGATGTGGTTCATTTATAATATTATAACCCACCACCGCAGGATAATCTTTTAATTCCAGAGCAAGGTCCTTCCAAAATTGACTTGCTTGTTCTTGATACCTCTCTTCTTCCCATATTCTGTCGTCATTCTTGTTATTATTAAATTGGCGCCATCGATCACCAGGTAAAGATAACATTGTAAGAACAACTTTCATTCCTTGTGATTGTGCGGCATCTAAATCCGCCTTTAATTTTTCTAAATCCTCCTTTACTAATCCCTGATAGTTATCTGCATTACCTATCAGAAAATCCTTTCCAGAAGTATCTGGTTTATCCTCAAATAGAAAATCTTTATCTTTTGCCCATTTATCAGGTGCTAAACGTACATATTCAATATTAGCTTCTTTTGCACTTTTATAGTTTTCAGGTAATGACGTACTATTCATGAAATTAGTACCCTTTCTTTTCGAATCCCAAAAACTAATTTTCGAATCGCCCTTGTGGTATGTATCAGCTCTTACATTCATTTCCTGTACTCCAAAACTCATCATGCCTAATAACGCAACAATTGGCAAAATTTTTTTCACAACTTTTCCTTCTTTCTCTTTATATTTAACACACATAACATACCTTTGTTTTGTTACAGGAATATGGCAAATTTCCATAAAAGCCTTTTTAGTTTATAAGATCGCAGCGTATTCATAAAAATGAATGAGATAATTAGAACATTGCTTCATTTTCAAAGAAACAAAAAAGGAATCCTTTACGGATTCCTTTTTGCAATTCACTCTTTTTCAAATGGTACATTTTGCACCTACTTTTAGTATACCTTATAATTCCCATAAAATAAATAAGATTAACTGAAATTCACTTCAAATTGTGATAGAAAACATAATTAAGAAGCGCAGATAACTAAATATTATCCCTTTTATTAAATAAAAAAGATTAAATAATTCCCCCTCCAAACTAGGACCCCTTTACACTTTTTACAAATATTGCTATAATTAGATAAACCAAAGCATTACCCCATTAACAAAGGGACTCCATAATTGGAGTCCCTTTGTTAATTAGCTATTAAAAATGATAGCATGTGATTATTGTATAAATTCTTCCTTTTTTAGATCTGCATATTCTTCTACGAAATCCCATAAACCTTGCTTTTCGAAGTAAGAAATACTTTTTTCACTTCTTCTAAGAGTTTAATTGCTTCATCTTCATTAAGAGAACGTAAAATATTGAAATGATATACATACTCTTCATTTCCTAATTCCATACAAACTGCTAATCCTTTTTCAAATTGCTTTAAGAATATACAAGCTAGCCCTAATTCTTTTTCACAAGAAGCAACTTTCACCTCATATCCTATTAACCCAAAATACAAGGAATATAGATACTTATTTTACTTTCAAAGGCTGAAACCTTGCTGCATAACTACTGAAAATAAAGTAAAAAGACGTTCAAATCCATATGGATAGAACCTCTTTTCACTTTATTTCATACATATACTGATTTTTCATTTATTCATTTTGTATTGTACTTAAAAAAACAATAAATTCATCATCATTTACAGGTTTACTGTAGTAATAGCCCTGAATTAGATAACATGCATTACGTTGTAACACTGTTAATTGTTCTTTCGTTTCTACCCCTTCTGCTATGACTTTCATGTTTAAAGTATGAGCAAGTGAAATAATGGTCTGTATAATTTCACCTCCATCAGTAGAAGTTCCAATCCTATTAACAAATTCTCTTGGAATTTTCAAAGTATCAATTGGATAAAGAGGTAAATACGCTAATGAAGAATAACCTGTACCAAAATCATCAATTGATAAATGTACACCAAATGATTTTAATGCTTTTAACTTTGATAAAGTTTCTTTTTCATCTACCATGGCGATTCGCTCTGTTAATTCCAAATTAATCGAATTAACAGGTACTCCTATCTCTTCTATGGTATATATAATGGTTTGAACAAAATCTTTCTGTTCAAACTCTATAGCTGATAAATTTATCCCCATCTTTAGATTTGAAAAGCCCGCAGAATGCCATTCTTTCAGTTGTCGACACGCTTTCTGTAACGTCCACTTTCCAATTGAAATAATCTGCGCCGTTTCTTCTGCGATAGGTATAAACTCAAACGGAGAAATCAGCCCAAGTTCTGGATGTTGCCAACGTATTAAAGCCTCTGCACCAATAACCTTACCTTCCTTACTGTCAATTTGTGGTTGATACAATAAAAACAACTCATTATTTTCAATTGCATTTGGTAAATCCTGTTCTAATCGTAATCGACGGGTTACTTTTTGAGATAATGTCTCGTCATACATACAAACAGCATTGTTACCTTTTTCCTTTGCGCTATACATAGCGATATCAGCGTGTTGTAAAAGTGTAGTAGTATTTATTCCTCCAAATGGATACACTGCTATTCCTATACTAAGAGATAAGTAAAAACTATGCTGATTTACTACGAATGGTTCTTCAGTTATAAGAAATAGAGCTTTACACAAATTCAATAGCTGTTGCTCTGTTTGGTTATGGACAATGATTGCAAACTCATCACCACCTATTCTTGCTAGAGGAATTGTCGGTGAAAGACATGTCCTAAAACGTTTGGCAACTTCTTTTAAAACCCTGTCACCAATGGAATGGCCCAGTGTATCATTAATAGTCTTAAAGCGGTTTAAATCAATATACAGGAGCCCAAATTTATCCTGTGTTTTTTGCACACGCTTAATGGATCTATCTAATTCTTGTTGGAAGAATATACGATTTCCAATCTCCGTCACCGTATCATGGAATGCAAGGTAGTTTATCTCATCCTGTTGTTGTTTCATCCTCGTTATGTCTTTTACCATTACATAACTCCCAAAAGTTTGACCTTCTATCATAATAGGAACTATAGTGACATACCAAAACAGCATGTCCTTCTCATTGTTATTTTTCACACGCAACTGTAGTGAAGATGAACTACATCGTCTCCCTTTCTTTATAGCCGCTTCCAATTCAGATTTATCTTCATCTAAAAAAATAGAGAAGCACTCTTTCCCTATTAATACAGCACTGTCTTTTCCTAATAACATACTTCCAGCCTGGTTTATATTTAATACGATACCAGTTGAATCAATCGTTAAAATAGGATCCGGATGATACTCATATAATGACTTAAATCTTTCTTGATTTTTTACCAAATCATTAGATTTGTTTATTAAATCCCTTGTTCTTTGAGATACTGTTTGTTCTAATTGATTATTAAACACTTTTAATGTTTCAGTTAAATCTTTGTTTTGCATTCGTACGATTGTATGACGAATCAGTACAAATACAAAAGCAATACAATTTCCCGTAATCAATGTAGCTGAAGACGTTTGCTCTTTCAAAGTAAAGCCAATTAAGACTGCAACTGCAAGATAAGGGAATATGCCAAGAAGTTTCTCTCCAAATGTCGGATTAATAATAAAATAATTTCTTTTAGAAGAAACATCCTTTGGAATTGTAGCAGCAATAGCAATAAATAATAGGAAAACTCTATACAAACACCTTAAAAATATAACTGAACGCTCTGACAAATCACCTTGTAAGTAAAAATACAAATAGTCCGTAATAGCTAATCCAGTTAATACTAGGATAAAAATATACAATTTGCTTTTTGCATTGAAAATAGCAGGTCGAAAGATTAGTGTAACTCCAAGTAATAGAAGCAATAAATCTATAATCGGAAAAATAAATGAGAGAAAAACATCTCCAATTGATAAGAATAAGATATTTGCAGAAGGTTTATTAAATAAATACCACTCTAATGTAAAAATAGCAGTAACAACTATGCATAAATCACAAAGCAAATATGCTTTCTCCCATTTATTACATTCCATCATGATTTTATAAAAGAACGCAAAGAGAAAGAAGAATAAGAAAAGCAACAAAAATACATCAGAGATATTAAAATTTTTTATTGGTAATTCTACATTAAGTACTTGAAAAGCAGATATAAAATTTCCTATCAAGAAACAACCTATCGCAATAATAATGCAAACCCAGAATACTCCTAACTTAATTTTTCTGGATAATATAGAATACAGTAGTGAGATAAATACAGTAGTTTCAACAACTAAAGATGATAGTCGGATATTAAAATCTGATACGAAATAAAGACTTGGAAAAACAAATATAAATATAAAGCAAAAGCTTATATAAGCTATTAAAGCCAATATCAATACATAAAATTGCACATATGCATGTTTACGCAATGGACTCACCTTCTTGAGTTTTTTCTATACTTTTATTAAAAAAATGTCTTGATAGTGGCACAACTCCTACTAAATTTAAATGTGTGTTACCTATTATCCATATTATGACCTTTTTAAAAGATTTCTTTCTACATACAACAGTCTTGTTAACTTTTTGTAGATGTTTACAATTATCAATACTGAGGATTCCAAAAAGGATAAGCTGAAAAATGTAGTTTTTTAAGTATTTGCGTATCGTAAATTTGGCGGGTACAACTTATCTACCCTTTAAATATGAGATAGAATCTAATCCTCTATTGGATTATAGTTAGTTGCTACCTGTCACACTTAAAAAGGAATGAAAATATACTATCATTAACATAGCAATTCGAATTAGTTTACGGAACCGACTGTAACTATTATAGTTACAACAAAGGTTGATGTCAATTTCATATCCTCCCTTTTTAACGGACAAAAGACATGACCTATTGAACAAAAATTTGATGTTTATAAAAAGAGAGGTAAAATTTTATCTCCTTACTCAAAGAATTATAAATGATCTAGGATTAAATGAAATTGAAGCTAATATTGCATCTCCCTAAAAAGAATGTTACTCTAAAAATAGAATTATGAAAGGAATGATGGATGAATAATGATTAACTAATTTATATTTTAAGTTGAATTTTATAACATCAAACTACAAAATATAGGGTTAGTCTATCCATTTTTAAAATTCAGTTCATACTTTATTTGTCATGATTCAAATGATTAATAAGTACTTATTAAGTATAGACGAAAGACTAATCCTTCCGATTACAAATTGGGGGATTTTTTTATTCCCGTTTAGCTTAGTTGAAACTTACTAATTGTTAAATGTACTTCACAAATAAAGGAGCGAGAAAAATGAGTACTTCAGACACTATTGTTACACATGTAATGCTCTATATAAGTCGTTAATATCCATCAAACTTATATAGAGGAATTAAAAAATGGATGGATGTTCCGACTTTATATGAAACGTTTCGATATATAAAGGAGGAATTATTATGTCAATGATAAAGGTCCAAGACTTAACTTTTTCATACCCAGGTAGCTTTGATAATATTTTTGAAAGTGTAAACTTCCAAATAGATACGGATTGGAAGCTAGGATTTATTGGTAGAAACGGACGAGGTAAAACGACATTCTTTAATTTATTGTTAGGGAATTATGAGTATAGCGGGAAAATCCTTGCTTCGGTAGAATTCAATTACTTCCCCTACTCTGTTTCAGATAGGAACAAATTCACTCATGAAATCCTTGAAGAAATTTGTCCCCAAGCCGCAGATTGGGAATTTCTACGTGAGATATCCTATTTAAATGTTGATGCTGAGGTCATGTACAGACCATTTAAAACATTATCAAATGGGGAACAAACAAAGGTGTTGCTTGCTGCACTGTTTTTAAATGCGGGTCAATTCCTATTAATTGATGAACCAACAAATCACTTAGATACAGATGCACGAAAGATAGTCTCTAATTATCTAAGGAAGAAAAAAGGATTTATTTTAATTTCACATGACAGAATCTTTTTAGATGGGTGCGTTGACCATATCCTATCTATTAATAGAGCAAATATTGAAATTCAAAGTGGTAACTATTCTTCTTGGAAGTTAAATTTTGATAGACAGCAAGAGCACGAGAAGGCTACAAATGAGCGTCTACAAAAAGACATAGGGAGATTAAAACAGTCTTCCAAACGATCAGCAAGTTGGTCTCATGACGTGGAAGCTTCAAAAAATGGAACGAGGAATTCAGGCTCTAAGTTGGATAAGGGGTTTGTAGGACATAAAGCAGCCAAGATGATGAAAAGAGCAAAAAACCTTGAATCAAGGCAACAAAAAGCTATTGAGGAAAAGTCAAAATTACTAAAAAATGTGGAAAAAACTGAGTCATTAAAATTGGAACAATTGCAATTTAAATCAAATGAATTGGTTACTTTGGTTGACGTGTCCGTTAAGTACAATGACCAAATTGTGAATGAGCCGATTAGCTTCATAGTTGAACAAGGTGACCGAATTGTACTTGATGGAACGAATGGGAGCGGAAAAAGTAGTATCCTAAAACTAATTCTAGGACATCCGATACAGCATACAGGCTTAGTTACTTTAGGTACAGGACTCATCATTTCCTATGTCCAACAAGATACTTCTCATTTGAAGGGGTCGCTATCAGACTTCATTGAAGAGCACAAGATTGATGAAACCTTATTTAAATCCATCCTAAGTAAGATGGACTTTGATCGAATTCAATTCGAGAAAGATATATCTCATTATTCTGGTGGACAAAAGAAAAAACTGCTTATCGCTAAAAGTTTATGTGAAAAAGCCCATATATATATATGGGACGAACCACTAAATTTTATAGATATCTATTCCCGTATGCAGATTGAAGAACTTATTCAACAATTTAATCCCACAATGGTTATTGTTGAGCATGATAAAGCATTTCAACAAACAGTTGCAACAAAAACTATATCTATGTAGCTCAAAACGAATACTTGAAAATATAATCATTAACTTGAGTCCTTGAACTATAAAAACCTTAATGACGTGTTGAAAAAAGCCTAATTTCTCTACAATACATTGAGAAATTAGGCTTTAAATAGTAATAATAGAATTCATAAATACTGAATAATTTACACGTTAGGTTTATCTGTTAATGCAGTAACAATCCTGTCCACTAAGTCTTCTGGCATCCATTCATGATTTGTATCGTTCGTTTCATTTGGCCCTAAAGAATCAATAAACTTTTTAAATTTTGGAAATAAAACAATAGAAGTGATCCAATGTATCGTATGATTTATGGAGAAGAAATGAAAAACTCCTTGCTTTTCACCCTCCTGTAATATTTCTTTTAACTGTTCAAAATTACCTATGAAATACGGTTTAATCTTTTCTAATCGTGCACTTTCCTTAATAATCTCCTCATATGCCAATGATCCAATTTCAGGGTTCTCTTTTATATGTTTAGTAAAAACCGTTAAATATTCTCTAAGGGCATCGATAGGTTTAAATTGATTCTTCTCAAGAAAATTGGGTAGCTCATTAGCAAGACCATATTTCTTAAACACCTCATAATATAGGTTTTCTTTCCCATTAAAATAGTAAGAGGCCATAGCAACATTCACTTTCGCTTCTTTTGCGATTTCTTGTATGCTCGTACCTTCGTAGCCACGCTCTCCAAATTTTTTCTTAGCAGCCTTTAAGATATTTTCCATCGTCTGCTCTCGAGATTTCCCCATTTCACACACCTCAAATAGTATATATTTCACTTCAAAAACCCAAAAAGGACTTTGAAT
>NZ_QPEL01000144.1:0-19583 GCF_008368965.1 Bacillus sp. AY2-1
ATTATATACCTTATTTTGTTATTTGTAAAATGTTTCTAAATAAAAAAGCCCCATAATTTGGTTTTACCAATTCACAGGGCCATTTTCTTATTTACTCTTTCACACCTACATCTTGCAAAACTTCAATATCCTCTTTCATTTCATAATAATAAGAAGGCAATTCTATACCATGTTCTAAGAAATAATCCTCTATGAATGAAATAATGATTTTTAACGTTTTCACACGGGCATACAATTTATCGTTACTTTCAATAATATGCCACTTCGCATTTTGCTTACTTGTTCTTTCAAACATGTCTTCCATCGCTTCAACATACTCATCCCATTTTTCACGATTACGCCAATCTTCATCTGTAATTTTCCATCTTTTCAAAGGATTTTTCTCTCTATCGTTAAATCTCTTTAACTGTTCCTCTTTACTTATATGGTAGAAGAACTTCCCTATTATGTAATGGTCATCTGTTAGTAGTTTTTCAAAATCATTAATCTCATCATATGCTCTCATCCACTCTTCCTTTGTAGCAAAACCTTCAACACGCTCAACTAACACACGACCGTACCATGAGCGATCAAAAATGGTAATTTGCCCGTACTGTGGAATTTTGCGCCAGAAACGTTGCAAATAATGGTAACGTTTTTCATGAGGTGCAGGCGCTCCAATTGGATCTACTTGGAACCCACGTGGGTCAAGATGTTCCGTCACCCGCTTAATTGCCCCACCTTTACCAGCCGCATCCCATCCTTCCATAACAAGCATAACCGCGATTTTTTCTTCTTTCAAAATTTGCTGTAATGCTAATAAGCGCCTTTGATATTTTTCGAGTTTCTTGTTGTACTTAGATTTTGATTCAATTTTTTTCGTTAAATCTACTTTAGCAAGATGTACATTTTCCATAAAACAAAGCCCCCTTGTTGTATGACAATGTTATTTTAACATATTTTTCGGGATTTTTTTCATATCCTAAAAAGCTGTGTAGAAACATCTCTACACAGCTTCCTTCTCTAATTTCACATCTACAAGCACATTTAACTACATTAAAATAAATAATTTATACGGAACTCTTAGTATATTCTTTTTTTAAAACGTAAAAATAGCCCTTTTAAAAAGGGCAGTAATCTAAGTATAGAAAAAACAAATTTATTCTTTCTTACTACATACGTAATTATGCCAGCTATAAGAGTAGTGAATAAGATATTGATTCACTACTCACAATACTCACTTTACATTATATGGTATATTTACTCGTAAAAAGAAGATAATAACAAGTAAATCCATTAAAGAATGGGAGCTCTCAAAAAATGAAACGAAAAATATTAACTCTCTTTACGCTTATATGTTTAGCACTACCAATGCAAGCTAGTGCTTACACATTTCAGTCACTACCGATTGCGTCAAAGTCTAAACAATGGTATGTCGAAATTGATAAATCTCATAACTCAAACAAGCAAGCAATCCAGCCAAAGCAAGGTGTATTTGATACGTATAGTTTACTCGTAAAAAACATCGGTCATGATGTATCAAACGTATCTGTGGAAATACTTGATAACAATCCTACCTCTAAGGCTACCTTTAAACCTACTACACCTAATGAAAATATTTCTAAAAGTCATACAAGCTTTGAGTACATGGTATTCCCATTAGACTTTAATAGTCATAATTTTAAAGTTGTGATCACTTGGGAAGAAAAGAATTTCTCTTATAACGGCCATCCGGTAAATGAAGGTAAAAAAATGAAACAAACATTTGTATTTAGTGAAGAATAAGTCCTAATTTCTTTAGGGCTTATTCTTCTTTTTTGAAACCTGCTTGTATCGCTTCCGTCACTTTTTTTGTGATTTCTAATTTTGTTGCTTCGATACTAATTTTTTGCGCCAAATATGTATGGAAGGCTTTTCATTACAAAGTTGTTTTATTAATACTGGTTGATTATATGCTAGGTTATTTTCTATATAGGTCTAGCCCTCTTTTCCCATATAATCAATTAAATCGACGAATACTCGGTACAGACAATGCTATTCCAATTGTTAAAATTACTAAACTAGCTAGTGTTATAATAGTTATCTCGCCACCTATGACAGTAGCTAACCAGCCTACAACTACATACCCTAATGGCAATAAAGCAAAAGAACCCAACATATCAAGACTTGCCACTCTTCCGAATGCTTCTTCTGGTACAAGTTCCTGTAAACTCGTTTCCCAAATGAGTCCAAATATCATCATGCCAAATCCTTCAATTGCCATTAAGAATATTAAAGCGGGTGCCCAAGAAATGAATGGCATAATTAATAAAGCAATACCACTCATTAAAACACCTCCATAAGCCAGTAATCCTCTCTTATGCCACCGCTCTTTCCCACCAAATATTAATGCAGCAATTACAGCCCCACCACCAGAAAAGGCCATGCCAAGTCCATACACGTAAGCTTCAAAATGATGATGAACATTAAATAACCACGGAATTAATACGACGATAATGCCGGCATAACAAATATTTATAAAAGAAAAAACTAAAATTGTAATCCACAGCCACGGATGACTTTTTAAAACTAATACACCTTCCATAAACTCTTGTTTGTAATTAAGCTTACTCTTTTCAATGGGTTTTACTTTTTCAAACTTAATTTCTTTTAAAAATAATAAACATAAAAATGATAATAAGTACGTTACTGCATCTAGTCCGAAACCTATCCCTGCAGACGCAACCGATACGATTAACCCACCAAGTGCTGGTCCAATTAATCGTATACCTTGATTACTCATTTGAGTGAGTGCGTTAGCTGCATTACGAATTTCAGGAACGAATACTTTCGCCCTTACAGCAGAATATGCTGGTTGGAATATCCCTTCCATAAGTCCGTATAAGGCAACGAGAATGTATAAAACTGTAATTGTTAATAAATCCATAAATATAAGCGATGCAAGTAATAGCATTAATATACAGCGGAGTATATCCGTAAATAACATTAATTTAACCCGATCAATTCGGTCTACAATTAAACCTGCAAACGGTAAAGCGAGAATATTAGGTAGCATGGACATTGCCATTGTCATTCCCATCACAACTGTTGAGCCAATTAATGAATACACAACAACTGGGAGTATGACCATAGTTATCGAACTACCTAAGGCCGAGAGTAATTGTCCAATCCATAAAAATTTAAAGTGTGGTGATACTTTAACCGGTAATAATAATTTACCAACATAACCTAAACTTTTCTCCTTTTGTATTTCTCCTTGCATGTCTCTTCCCTCTTTTCGAATGACTATAGAATTCATAATTTATAACTTAAAATTTATAATATTCAATTTATAATTATATAAGAAACAATTATGTTATGGTAAAATTATCAAAAAAATATAAAGGAGAATACATCATTATGCCTCTAAATTCACATAACATCGAACACCAGATCTATACAATGTGTATGATCCAACGTAACAATGAAGTTTTACTCATAAAACGCCCCAACCATCGAGGTTTCCCTGGCTACATCGCTCCTGGCGGCAAAGTAGATTTCCCCGAAAGTATCGTTCAAGCCGCTATAAGAGAAGTAAAAGAGGAAACTGGATTACTTGTTTCGAATTTAACTTTTAAAGGATTAGATGAATATGTAAATCCGAAAGGTAATGTTCGGTACATGGTATTTAACTACTGGACAGACTCATTTGAAGGTGAACTTCTTTTAAACCCTCCTGAGGGCGAATTATTATGGATACCAATCGATACAGCACTACATCTTCCTATGCAAGATTGGTTTAAAGAGAGATTCCCATTATTTTTTGAAACAGGCACTTTTGAAATTCAACGTGTTTGGGATAATGAGCTAAATAAACAAATTTCTATGACAATTACCCATACATAAAAAAAGCTTGGAAACCTGTCCAAGCCTTTCTTACTTCTAAGTAATTTTTTCAATCTTATAATGAATATGTAAAAATTTAAGTCCAAATATCCACATGCTATGATGAGCTGTTAACATTTTATCCTTATCCTCTGTAATGACGAAAGTCTCTGCTAACGGTAAACGGATTGTTAAGAACCGAGTATGTAAATAAATACCCTCATCTCCCTGACCATTTTCTCTTAACTTACTAGTAATGATTAAATCATGACTATCATTATATATTTTCAAAATACCAGTCATATTCGAATAAGGTAAAGGTAAGGCGATATTCATATATGTCTCATTCTTATTTGTATGCTTTGAATAAAGAGCTACAAAAATAGATTCACCTGCTTCATTTTTCCTTAGCCAAGCCCTTACATTCTCTCTTCCATCTTTCTCATCCATTACACCAATGATAGAGCCATGCATCGGTTCCCACTTGTCGCCCATTCCTAAATGTATTTGTCCTACACGCTTGCTCATTTTCTCATAACAAAATGCAAATGGGCGGAACCAACGAGCCCATTTAATATTTGATTGCAACTCATACTCTGTTGTATTTTCATAAAAACGAATAATACTTAAAGGTACCTCCGTCACGTCAAATGACTCACTATGAAAGTCATTTACTTTATCAACTAAACCGTTGTATTCCTTACTGCCTACTAAGTTGCCGCTATATAAAAAAGCCTCACCAATTGCCACACTTCCTCTTAATTTACTCATTGGTTTCCCATAGTATTTATAATTCGGAACACTCTTTTCGATCATCCAGCCGACAAATGCCGGTAACGCTACTCCAATTCCGTTGACAACACCGTGAATCCAAACCATTTGAGCAATTGTAATCGTCATTACATGCTTCAAATTCCCGTATGAGTATATAAGTGAGAACATAATTGTAACCATGAGTGTACTAGACGAAACGATTAGAAGAATCTTTGCACTGATAGCATTAAATTTTGCTCTCCAAACGTAAAATCCATACCCATAAATCGCACATAAATATAGAAACACTGCAAAAAATTCAAATATTCTCGAGTATGTAATTCCTATTGCGACTGTCATAGGTGAAATCATGATGATAAACATAATAACATCATATACTTTACTTCTCTTTTCTCTTTTTCTCCCTATTAAACCAGCTGATAATGGCAATAGAAACGCCGAATAATGAAAATGTGCAGCTGTGAGTAAAACAATGTCAGAGCTAAACTGCATAATTGAAAGTTTTGCTACTGAAGCAAAAAACCAAAAACCACCTAAAAACAAATAAATAAACGCACTATCTATGGCGGTCTCTTCTAACGGCTTCCATCCTCTTTCTAGCAATCTACTTACACCAAATAACGCAACAATTCCTGTATATACAAACCAAACTAGCGCAAATACATAGTGATTTGTGACGAAAGCTAGCATTGCACAAATTGCTGCAATTGGATATAAAAACGATACGAATTTATAAAATAATAAATACGAGCCATCTCTTTTTCTTTTATCAATAATACAAAGTGACATTGGTATAAATAATAAAACAGATAATAATATAATTGCTTCAACAGGATTTATATTCGACCGCTCACATAATAGAAAAACAACATAACCAGCAAGCCCAAATATTATATTTTTCATATCGTTTATTTCCTTTCCACAAATGTTCCCTTATATGAAAAAAGCGAGCCAATTAACGGGTTTCGTACTTGTACATGAATTCGAAAACACTGTAGTGTTGCATCATAACTTTCAACAATTTTTGCTTCACCATACAAGAATTTTGGCAACGGAATTTTTCTTCCAAACATATAAAACCATTGTTTCTTTGAAGTAATATGCATTGCCCCTAACTCATCGATATGAAAATGTAGTGTAGAAACGAGTAAATGTGGTTCGCCAAAATAATCTACAATTTCATTTTCGTTTTCATCCAATTGCATAACTGCGTTAAAATATCTTTTCTTATTATGAAAATAAAAAGTACGGTTCCACCTTACTAATTCTTGTCCATATTCATCTCGCTCAGCTATGTTTTGTATCGTAAATGGAATTTCCTCTCCTCGTTCCGAGAAAAATATTCGAAACTTCGATGCAATTTTTAATATGAATTTTACGAAAAAGAACCACCGTAAATTTCATCCATCTTTCCTTCCCCTGTAAAACTATTTTCTTCTGTAATCGCATAACGCTTCTGCAATTCAGGATGAAGATTTTTATAGATATCCCCTAATAATCGTTCATACATATTAGCCATACACTTATCCCTTTCTCGTCCTCTTGCAATTTTTCGCGCTTGGTAAATCGAAACTATTTATATAACCGATAATTGATAACCCCATTAGAAGAATATTTAATGTAATCGGATTAAACGGACCTGTAAAACTTGCGATATTCGTAAATCCTGCCGCTATCGTTAAAACCAATAACACAATAATATGCAGTATAAATAATTTTCGTTTTGTTAGTGGCAACAGCCATACGACACCGAAAATTATTTCTAACACCCCAATTATTTTAAGTATATATACACTATTTTCATTTGAACCGATTAATACAGAAAGCATCTTTACTTCTTCTGAATGAGTAAACAGTAGTTTCGGCACTATCCCTTGATATATCCATACAAAAGCAAATAAAGAACATACGAGCCAATACGTCATTGTTCTTCTAATTAGTAACCTAGGATGAAGCCCCTTTTCTAACCATAATTTTAAGGCATCAAAACTCCAAGCGGTCGCCCAACCTAATAACGGACGAAAAATATAGGAATCTATTACATTTCCTATACGACCAAATCTTGTATCATAATCATATTGTGTCTCAAAATGGATGTATTCTTTATTCGGCGTATACTTCCAATAACCACGTCCTATTTGAATAAGAGATAATGTATTATCCGTCCAAAATTTTAAAGAGGAAATTCTTTCACCAGTTTCTTTTCTTATTTCACCTATTGATTCCCCTTCTCCAGCTATTTCAAGCCCAAATCCAATCTTTGTTTTATACAAAAACTTCTGTGGTTCTCCTTCTTTTTTCTCTAAATACGAAATTTCAGTAAAGCGAGCATCCCACTCTGTATGTATATCTGGTTCTTGCGTATATTCCCATAATTTTTCCATCGTCGTGTTCATTTTTGTCGCAACATAAATAGGCTGTTTCCTTTTCATTCTCCCCACCTCCTATGCACTATAAGTTTAATGTACATGCAATGAATTTATTTTGCTACATTTTTCACAAACTTCCTCATAAAAAAGAAAGAATTTTTAAAATATATATAAAACACTTGATTCCACGAAAAATTTAAATTATTATAAAACAAATGTTACCAACAACTTCATAAATCAAACACTCTCGCCTAAAACGTGAGATAGAGGTTGCGATACTTATGAGTATTCTAATGGAGACACAGAGATGTCTATGAACTTAGATGAAAGGAAGTATTGCCGAAATTGATAAATTTCTCTGCATTTATCAATTGGGGCTGTTTTCGAATAGAAACAGAACTGTCATATGTACAGACGTGTACATATGAAGAGCTATCTACAAAAAAGAGATATCATTTTTTTATGATATTCCTTTTTTGGCGGTTTTTTTATTAGCTCCGTTTTCTGTTTCCCTTTTCCTGTAACAGCACCATCCTCACTTATTTGAGATGGTGTTTTTTGTTTGTCTTTCTGGTAACTACAGGAGTATTGGGATTTATATATTTCCTAATCTATTCTTAAAAATAGACGAAAGAAGGAATTTGTAATGGAAACAATTGTTCAAAAATTTGGTGGCACTTCTGTCGGAAGCGTCGAACGCATTCAACATGTAGCAAATTTAATTATTGAAGAATATGAACGAGGTCATAGCATTGTCTCTGTCGTTTCAGCAATGGGAAAAAGCACAGATGAACTTGTCGCACTCGCTAACGCTATCACAGAAAATCCAAGTAAACGTGAAATGGATATGCTTCTATCTACAGGAGAACAAGTAACTATTTCATTATTAACAATGGCACTGCAAGCAAAAGGCTATCATGCAATTTCATTAACAGGGTGGCAAGCAGGTATTACGACAGAATCTGTACATAGTAGTGCACGGATTACTGACATTCATACAGATCGTATTCAATCTTATCTTGCTGAAGGCACGATTGTTATCGTAGCTGGTTTCCAAGGTATAAGTGTAGAAAATGAAATTACAACGCTTGGCCGTGGTGGTTCTGATACGACTGCTGTCGCACTAGCCGCTGCACTTAAAGCAAAAAAATGTGATATTTATACGGATGTGACAGGCGTATATACGACGGACCCACGAGTTGTAAAAGATGCTTACAAATTAGATGAAATTTCTTATGACGAAATGTTAGAGCTTGCTAATCTCGGTGCTGGCGTATTACACCCGCGCGCTGTTGAGTTTGCTAAAAATCATAACGTAGTTTTAGAAGTTCGCTCAAGTATGGAACAAGAAAACGGAACAATTGTAAAAGGAGAATGTAACATGGAACAACAATCAATCGTTAAAGGTATTGCATTTGAGGATAACATTACACGTGTCACAATTAAAGGACTAGAACAAGGCTCGCTTTCAACAGTTTTCTCTACATTAGCAGCAGCACACATTAATGTAGATATCATCATTCAAAGTATTACAAATGAAGGAACTGTACATCTCTCCTTCTCCATTCACTCGAATGATTTAAGAGAAACTTTAAAAGTTTTGGAACAAAATCAAGAAACTCTTCACTACGAATCTGTAGAACATGAAAATCACTTAGCAAAAGTATCAATCGTAGGATCTGGCATGGTATCTAACCCTGGTGTCGCTGCAAATATGTTCACTACTTTAAAAGAAGAAAATATTCATATCAAAATGGTAAGTACATCAGAAATTAAAGTGTCTGTCGTTATTGACCGCCTTCATTTAGTAACAGGTGTTGAGGCGTTGCATCAATCATTTATGGCGAAAATTGAGCCTTTAGTGCAAATGAGCTAATTTGATATTTTCAGTAACGCTTATAAAAAAATCATATTAATCTACTTCCTTCCTATTAAATAAAATGCTGTTCGTTAACAAGATGCTATATGACATATAAAAAAACACCTTGTCACCTTTTCATATACTATGACAAGGTGTTTTTGACTGAAAGGAATTTGTAACTACTTAGTAGTATAATTATGAGGATGATTAAATAATAAACTTTTATACATAAGGAGATAAGACTATGGCAAAAAACAAATTACTACGAATGGACAATGTCAGCATCGTTGTAGAATCCCTTGATAACGCAATCTCTTTCTTCGAGGAGATTGGCTTGAACCTCGAAGGGCGAGCCACTGTCGAAGGTGAATGGGCTGGTCGCGTAACTGGACTCGGCTCTCAGTGCGTAGAGATTGCTATGATGGTCACTCCAGATGGCCACAGCCGAATTGAACTTTCGCGATTTCTCACCCCACCTACTGTATCAGATCACCGAAATACTCCTGTAAACGCCCTCGGTTATCTACGCGTCATGTTCACCGTTGAAGACATTGACGAAATGGTATCCAGACTCACTAAGCATGGTGCAGAACTCGTTGGCGAAGTAGTTCAATACGAGAACTCGTATCGTCTCTGCTACATTCGTGGAGTCGAAGGAATTTTAATCGGTTTAGCGGAAGAACTCGGTAATAAATAAGCAAGTGACGTTTTATAAAAAAGAAGGAATAGCTCTATATTTAAGCTATTCCCTCACTTCTATTAAAACAGATGAATGTTTTCTTTTTTACAAGCTGCACGTAAATCGTCAGGCCATACAGAAGATTGAACTTCACCGATATGTGCTTTACGTAAGAAGTACATGCACATTCTTGATTGTCCAATGCCACCGCCGATTGTTAATGGTAGTACGTCTTCTAATATACCTTTATGGAAATCATACTCACGTTTGAAGTCTTCACCAGTTTTCGTTAACTGCTCATCAAGTGATTTACTATCAACACGAATTCCCATTGATGATAATTCAAATGAAGATTGTAGTACTGGGTGCCAGAATAAAATATCACCGTTTAATTTCCAATCGTCATAATCAGCCGCGCGTCCATCATGCTTTTCACCTGAACGAAGTGCATCACCAATTCCAATAATAAAGACTGCACCGTGTTCTTTCGCAATTGCGTGTTCACGATCTTTCGGTGTTAATTCTGGATATTTATCTTCTAGTTCTTGAGAAGTAATGAAAACAATCTCTTCTGGTAAATACTTTCCAAGGAACGGATATTTTTCAAATAAGTGATCTTCTAAATCTTTGAATATTCCATAAATTGTTTGTACTGTTTTTTGTAAGTAATCGACAGTACGCCATTCTTTTTGAACGATTTTTTCCCAATCCCATTGGTCAACGTAAATGGAATGCGTTGCATCAAGTTCTTCATCACGACGAATCGCGTTCATGTTTGTATATAAACCTTCACCAGCTTCGTATCCGTATTCATGTAATGCAAATCGTTTCCATTTCGCTAGTGAATGAACAATTTCTAATTCTTCTCCTGAATGTAACATATCAAATTCAATTGGGCGTTCTACACCGTTCAGGTGATCGTTTAATCCTGATTTTTTCGTTACGAATAATGGTGCAGATACGCGGAATAGTTCAAGGCGTTTTGCTAATTGGTCCTCGAAAAATGTTTTAACTTCCTTAATTGCGATTTGAGTCTCTCTTACTGTCATTAATGATTGATACATGGTGGTTTCCTCCTAAAATGTTTGGATGTTGTGAAAAGAAGCCAACAAAAAAAGCCCTTCTTTCCCAAAAAACTGGGACGAAAGGCTTTGGTTCCGCGGTACCACCCAAATTAGCAACAGAGGTTGCTCACTTATACAGTACGGAGATGAAATATCTCGATACTGTTCTTCTTGTAACGGCGAAGTTCCCGGCTAAGTCTACTTTCCTATAAAGGATTTCGGTTAGCAACTCCAGGAGGTTCTTCATAATAGGCTTCGTATCAGGCTCACACCACCCCTGACTCGCTTAAACTACGTCCTACTACTACTCGTCCTTTCATAGTCGTTTTGTTGTCACATCTCTGAAACATTTTATTAATGATTATTCTATACAAAAAATAAAGAAAGTCAACAAAAAGTTTTAAAATGTTTTTCAATTCTTTATTTTACGGCTTTATTGATTGTTGTTAATTTAACATCTTTACTTTTTCTGCCTCGTCAATCCAAAAAATGTTTCACTGATCGAAACTAACGTATACACAACAATTAATGTGATCGTTCGGAATATCGAATCCGCAGTATTTCTTATTATTTTCATTTTCTTTATAATTCCTTTCAGTTTACTTGCAATTTCATGATATACTATAGCATTCAAGCAGTTTATTTTTACTTAAAGTAATCATAGTCATTTATAAAGAGTATTTTCTAAATCATTGACTATTATCAAATAAGATTTTTATATAACGGAGTGATCATATGAGTAAAACGAAAGCAAAACCGAAAAAAGGTGTAGGACAAGGTACAGGAAGTAAAGGATGGAACCGTTGGCAATCAAGTGCAAAGAAAAAGGCAGCTGCCAAACCATACAAAAGTAAAGGTACAAAGAAGTAATTTAAATAACATTTGATTTCTTTACTTTGTACAAAACAAAATATAATTATTACAACAAAAAAGCTATGCCCCTCATAAATTTGAAGGCATAGCTTTTTTATATTAAATCATTAAAATATCTCGAATTTCTTCCTCTGTGATTGAGGACAATTTCTCTTCTCCCGGCTCAATCACTTCAGCGATTAAATTTTTCTTACTTTCTTGCAGTTCATGCATTTTCTCCTCAATTGTTCCCTGAGCTACTAGCTTTATAACTTGCACTGTATTTTTTTGTCCCATTCGATACGCTCTATCGGCCGCTTGTTGTTCAACAGCTGGATTCCACCATAAATCATATAATATTACTGTATCTGCACCAGTTAAATTAAGTCCGGTACCACCAGCTTTTAAAGAAATGAGAAAGAGATCTCCTTCTCCTTCGTTAAACCGATCGCACAGCTCTACACGTTCCTGCGCTGGTGTACTCCCGTCTAAATAAAAGTATGGAATTGCTTGTCGATTTAACTCACGACCAATAATAGAAAGCATCTTCGTAAATTGAGAAAAAATTAATATTCTCTTCCCTGTACTTCTACATTCCTCTAGAATCTCTAACAGTTGTTCAAATTTAGCTGAACTTCCTTTGTAATCATCAACAAATAAAGCGGGATGACAACAAATTTGTCGCAATCTCGTTAAACCAGCTAAAATTCTAATTTTATTTTTACGTAACGTGTCTTTGTCTAAATGCTTCAACGTTTCTTCCCTTAACTTCGCTAAATAAGCAGCATAGAGACTCTTTTGATCGGGTAATAACTCCGATGATTGTAAGTGCTCTATTTTCTCTGGCAACTCATTTAATACGTCCCCTTTTAACCGTCTTAATACGAATGGTTTCACTCGCTTCGCTATATCTTCACGCCTTAAATCACCGAACTCTTTTCTTCCTGGTAATAATTCCGGGAAAACGACATGGAAGATAGACCATAGCTCTTCTAATGAATTTTCTACAGGTGTCCCCGTTAGTCCGAAACGGTATTCAGCTTGAATTGTTTTCACAGCTCTTGCCGTTTGTGTTGTAGGGTTTTTAAACGCCTGTGCTTCATCAAGAAATAGTGTATGAAATGGTCTTGCATATAATCTTATATCTCTTCTCAGTAATGGATATGACGTAATTATGACATCAAATTCCGCTATATCTTTCAAAATCTTCCGGCGCTCTGCTTGGTTTCCATCTGCAATAACCGCTCTAATATGCGGGGCGAATTTTTTCAATTCACTAAACCAATTATAAACAAGAGATGATGGTGAAACGACTAATATAGGCAGCTTCTTTTCTCGAATCTCAGGCAAAACAGAATCTATAAAAGCAATGCTTTGCAACGTTTTTCCAAGTCCCATATCATCTGCCAAAATACCGCCAAAACGGTAATAAGCAAGTGTTTTCATCCATTCGAACCCATATACTTGATACTTTCTCATTTCTGCATTTAAAGTATTTGGCACAGCAAACTTTAATTTTTTCGGATTTTGAATGTTTTCTACTAACTCTTGAACAGAATCATCCACACTTAAAACATTGCCTTCATGAAGTCCATTCATCCATTTTACACTCCGAATAAGCGGAACATTTACCTCTTCTCCATGTAAAAATTCTTTCCGAATACCTGATTCTTTTATAAACTGATTAATTTCATTAAACTCTTTACTCTCTAGCGATAAAAAAGAACCGTTCGCCAATCGATAATATTTACGTTTCTCTTCAAGGGCCGCTAATACACCTTTAATTTCTGCTTCTGGTATTCCTTTTATATCAAAACGAAATGACAACCAATCAATTCTTTCTTTTCTTCTCACTCTAATAAGAGGAACTACATCCCCTTTACTAATTCGCAATTTAATTGCTGTCGTCGCATAAATATCAACTAAACCTTTTAATGTTGGCACGACGTGATATAAAAAGTTATACTCAGCTTCTTCATTATGCATAAAGTAACCGCCTTCTGTTTTTGCAAAGGCACTTTCACTCATAATGTCTAAAATCTCTTTTTCCTTTTTCTCATCACGATTAAAAACAGACGGCTGTCCATCCTCTTCTAGCGGATTAATCATGACGTTCCCATAGTGAAATTCAAGACCTGCTAATAAGCGATTTTTCACGCGGTCTAAATACAATTTCGCTTTTAGCGAAGGTGTTTCAACACGATCCGATATTACTTCATCAATGTGTACAGTTCCGAGCTTCATTAATCCTGGTACAACTTTCCCGACGAAATGTTCCATCTTACTTTCTGGAATATAAAACTGATTACTATTTGAGCGACTTATCATCTTTTGTAATTCAATAAGTCGCATACAATCTTCAATGTGTAAGTGATATAATTTCCCATCGTAAAGTGCATTGTTATACATATCCATAACTCGTACACGATTTAGACCATCTATATGAATTGTAAATCCGCCATTATTTCCCTTTTTAAATTCAAAGTGTAACGGCAACAAACCTTTTGAAACTTGTAATCCCTGAAACAGTTGTTCATTTTGTTTCAGCTGTACATATTCAACTTTAGAAAGTGAAGAGAGCATATCTTTCCATGAAGCTGGTGGTATGAATATCATACTTTCATCTTGTTTCGCATGTACTTCTAGCGCATCCTCATACATTTTTTCGTTATGATACATTTTAATGAGCTGCTGGATAATCGCATCCGTTTCTTGTTTAAAACTATGTACATCTGGCGTATATGTAAATTCATTTGAACAATGAAAAGACTCTCTTTTCTCCACCTTAGAAAGAAATTCTCTAATATGATTTATGAAATACACTTTGGCAAGTTTCAATTGAATTCCAAGTAGAGCTCCACCACTTCTCGTAGCTACTGGTGTACATATAAACTCAACATCTAATATTTCGCGTGTATCAAAACGGTGTTGTTTACTTTTTGGCCTCAGTGGTTTGTCCGCAAACAGCTGAAACATACCACTTGTCAATTGATCGTTTCTGTTACTAGTGGAGCTCATTCCACCTGTTTGTTGATTATAGTTTATTTGTATTAATACTGCTGCAACATGTTGACAATACGTTTGAAAAGACGATAATGAAGGACAACTACATTTTGCAACAACATCACCCTTTTTAGCTTTTTCTACTGTAACATGGAAATCCTCGTTCCCTTTTACTGTAGCCTCGCAAATTTCTTTATTTTTATCATAATGATTTATTATCACTTTATTTGATTTATAATAGGCTTCACCTCTTTTATATGAGGTCTCTCCGCACACTTCTTTAATAATCGATTTATTCAATGTGAAACTCATCGCTTTGACACTTCCTTAATATAAAACCATTTTCTCTTACTTAACATTTTACATGCTCCACGAGAAAATATAAAATGTTGATTTAACAAAAAAGATGCTTATTTATAAGCATCTTCTTCACTCTATTTCCATCAACCTCTTCGCCTCAAAATACAACACTTGAATAAACTTCTTTGTATTAATTCGCGTATGACCAGAAGATGCAAGTTCATCTTTCGTCATTTCTGTCATCCGTTTTCTAACTACAGTGAAATCGAAAAATTTTGGAGCATAGCTTTCAAATTTTGGATTTGAAAAGTCTGTTAGTCCTAAAGAAGCCAAATGATTTAACGACTGATAAATAGCTCGACGTACTCTTTGTTCAGACGCTTTTTTCTCTTTATCAATATCCGCCTCTAAAGCTATATCCCCTAATTTCCTTATCGTAATATGATGAAAAATTTCTTTTAACGCAGGAAAGCCAAAGTCAAATGTCTGTGCCTTTTCTTGACCATATAAATATTCCAGCATACTAAGTAAATCTTTACTTCCATTCTCTCCCGCAATACCGAGTTCTGATAGTAAAAATCGCCCTAAATCCCCTATCTTTTTTCCTTCTTGTACTGGTTCAGTACGCAATTGCGGTTTTTCCCACTGAAACACGTTATTCAATGATTTTTGAATATCATGTATAGAACGCTCCAATCTAATACGCTCTATCACTTTGCGTACAACAGATACAACTTCGATTTTATTTAATGGTTTTGTAATATAATATTCTACACCAAATGTATATGCCTCACCTATAAGCTGCTTCGATTCCACTTGAGAAATCATAATAATTTTCCCCGTGAAAGTTGACGCAATGTGACGAACTGTTTCAATTCCGTCCCTCATCGGCATCAACAAATCAATAAATAAAATATCTATTTTTTTAAAATTTAGTTGATCCGCTTCAATAAAAGCTCCGTCATCCGCCTCACCAATTACTTCTCCAAGATCTCCATCTTCAATAATTTGCGACAGCATTGAACGGAAAACTTCATCATCGTCTACGATATAATAAAACAAATCTATTCCCCTTCCCGCTTTAAACTGCACTCCGGTAAACAAACGATAAACTTACACCCTTTTCCGGTTTCATTGTCTTCTAATCTTACTTCTCCGCCTAGCTCTGTTACCATTTCATGTATGTAAGAAAGTCCAATGCCTGTTGACGGTGTTCCTGTTTGATCATACTTGGAAGTAAACCCGGGCTTAAATACTAATTTTTTATACTTTTGTGCAATACCAGGGCCATCGTCAATTACTTCAAATATTACATGTTGCTCTCGTTTATATAAATCAATATGAATGAGACCTCTATCTTCAATTGCTTCCACTGCATTGGCAACTAAGTTATTAAAGATTGATAGCACTGTATACACGTGATATGCAGCGTGTTCACCTTCTATATATTTAGAAAAACGTATATCTTTCTCTAGCATTCCAGCGTACTTTTCATTTATTCTTACAATCATTTCTGTAAGCTCATGTCCTTCTACATACTCAGCTACATTTTTATCTAATAACAGTTTAGATAATCCCGCAAAAATTCTTTGATTATCCTTTTTTATTTCGTGCACTTCTCCTGCTATTTTCAATGCTGTTTTACTATTGGGATCATCGTTCGCTTGTAAATTTCGATATAGTTGATATGCTTCTTGTGTAATTAACTCTGCATTTTGTAATGTCTTTTTCAAATGAACAGATTCCACATATAAATTAGAAAGATGCATTAACATGTTTTCATTTTCTTTTCGAACTTGCGATTCTTTTAATTTCGTTTCATATAAATTCATCATATTTAAAAAACCAAGTGCAAAGAAACTACGAAAAATAGCAATAATAATAAGTTTATTTACTTCAGAAATCGTTATTGTTGTACCGAGTACTAACATGTGATAGAACGCAAGTTCTGACATACTTGCAACAATTTCAATTGAAATGCCAAGGCATCCAATAATGATTGGTTTCTGATGGAACTTATTTACCCTGCAAAGCGAAAAAAGACTGCCATAAATAAAATAATAGAAGAACACAGGATAACGCAAATAAAATGATTCTGTCATATGAAATGAACCTTGCATGATCCAGTCAAGACATACTCGGAATAAGACTACAGATATACCAACAAGAATACCTGCAACTCCTGCTGGTACTCTTCTTAAAAATAATAATAAAAAGAAAAATAGCGGTGTACCGAAGCTAACTCGAAACGTATCATTAAAGGGATGAAAGTTCAGCTCCCCAGCAATAGGAACAACGACCATTAATATAATTAAAAGGGACATATCTTTCTTCCATAATTGATTCCAATTCAAAGGTGCCACTTCCTATACTTTTTTTCAGTAGTAAAGCGAAAGCCCGCTTATTGTTATAAACGGGCTTTTTTTCTATATTCTAACCTTTTCTACCGCTTTTATTTGGCGGTACTCCGGCTCCCATATTGCTTCTTTCACTGCCATCTTAATATCGTTATCACTTAAGTTCACTCTTGCAACACCTTCTGCAACTGCAACTTTAGCTACTTCAATTGCAACCATTTCTGAGATATTACGTAATTCTTCGACCTCTGGTAAAATAGGTGCTCCTGGCTGACTTGTATCTACCATACTTGCAACTGCTTCAGCAGCTGCTGCGAACATTCCATCCGTCATAACGCTTGCACGTACTACAATTGTTCCAAGACCAAGCCCTGGGAAAATAAGTGCATTATTTGATTGTCCAATCACATACGTTACACCGTTATATGTAACTGGTTCAAATGGACTTCCTGTTGCAACTAATGCTCTTCCTTCTGTCCACTCGATTACATCTGCTGGCTTTGCTTCAGCAAGCGGTGTTGGATTCGACATTGGTAAAATGATTGGTCTTTCTACGTGAGAAGCCATTTCTTTAATAATTTCCTCTTTAAATGCGCCCGCAACAGTAGATGTACCAATTAAAATTGTCGGTTTTACATGTTTCACAACTTCAGCAAGTCCGATCATATCATTTTGCTTCCACTCACTTACTTCCGCTTCTTTTCTTGCGTACGGAATTTGGAAATCAAGAAGGTCTTCCATATTATCTGTAACTAATCCGTTACGATCAATACACCAGAAACGCTTATATGATTCTTCTTCAGATACGCCTACGCGGACCATCGCATCTCTAACTTGATCTGCGATACCGATTCCAGCCGTACCAGCACCAAATACAACAACGCGGTGTTCACTTAATGGTACACCAGAAGCTTTCACTGCCGATAACACAGCAGCAAGTGAAACTGCACCTGTACCTTGAATATCATCATTAAATGTACAAATATCATGACGATATTTATCTAAAATTTTTCGTGCATTTCGAGAACTAAAGTCTTCCCAATGTAAAAGTGCTTTCGGGAATTGTTTATTCACTGCTTGTACAAATGTATCAATAAATTCATCGTAAGCTTCACCAGTTATACGAGGGTGACGATTTCCAATATAAAATGGATTGTTTAATAGTTCCTCACGATTTGTACCCACATCTAAAATTACCGGTAATACACGGCTAGGATCGATACCAACTGCGGCCGTATAAACAGCTAATTTCCCGATTGCGATGTTTATACCACCAACACCCCAGTCACCAATTCCAAGTATGCCTTCTCCATCTGTTACAACGACTAAATCAATGTTTTCAGCTGTTGCACCGATATTGGCGAATGCTTCTTCGATACCCGACGGATCGTTAATTGATAAATACACACCACGCGGTTTACGGTATTCATGACTATACCTTTGAATTGCTACACCGACTGTTGGTGTATATACAATTGGTAACATTTCACGTAAGTGATTTGTTAATATACGATAAAATAATACTTCATTTCGATCATGTAACGCTGTTAAATATACGTTCTTTAATAAATCATCCGGCTGAGAACAGAATTGTTCATATGCTCGGCGTGCTTGTTCTTCTAATGTTAAAACTGCTGGCGGTAATAACCCTTTTAAACCTAATTCTTCTCTCTCTTCTTGCGTGAAAGCGACCCCTTTATTTAAAAGTGGTGTCGATAATACTTCTACTCCTCTTAATGTCGTTTCTAATGAACCATTAGAAGCTACTGTAAACTTACTCATAACATCCCTACCTCTATTCATATATAGCATTTCTATATTGTAAACAAAAAAGAGGGGATTGTCCCCCCTCTTCTTTTAATTTTTCTTTAAAAGAGTTGCTCCTGCAATCCCTGGGTGCGTCATTTCGAATGGATCTAGAATTAACTCTAAGTCTTCTTGTGACAGTACACCGTTTTTCACACAAAGTTCTCGAACGGATTGACCTGTTGCAATTGCTTCTTTCGCAACGCGAGCTGCTGCTTCATAACCGATATGAGGGTTCACGGCTGTAATAATTCCTACACTCTTCTCAACATACTCTTTTAAGCGATCTTCATTCGCTTCAATTCCTTTTAAGCAATTATCTGTAAAGGCACGGAAACCGTTATTCATAATGCTAATAGATTGAAGTAAGTTGAAAACAAGTACTGGTTCCATAACGTTTAATTCTAACTGTCCTGCTTCTGAAGCAAGGCAAATTGTATGGTCGTTACCAATTACTTGGAACGCAATTTGATTAATTACTTCTGGCATAACAGGGTTTACTTTCCCTGGCATAATAGATGAACCTGGTTGACGAGCAGGCAACATAATTTCCGCTAAGCCAACACGTGGACCTGATGCCATTAAGCGAAGGTCATTCGCAATTTTAGACATATTCATCATACATACTTTCAGTGCTGCTGATACTTCTGTGTATGCATCCGTATTTTGCGTTGC
>NZ_QPEL01000145.1:0-70490 GCF_008368965.1 Bacillus sp. AY2-1
GAACAACGGGGCCAACGGGAGTAACGGGGCCAACAGGAGGAACAGGTTCAATAGGAGCAACAGGAGTAACGGGAGCAACAGGAGCAACAGGAGTAACAGGTCCAACAGGAGCAACGGGAGTAACAGGTCCAACAGGAGCAACGGGAGTAACAGGTCCAACGGGAGCAACAGGAGCGACAGGAGCATTATCAACTGCAAGTGCTAGTGTTGTAACGAATACAACGCAAACAGTAGCTAGTTTAGCAGCTATTCAATTTACTGCACCGGTGCTAGTACTTGATAATGTCATATTTAATGGTACAGATACTTTTACAATTGTAGTTCCAGGTAATTATTATTGTATAGGTGCTTTAATGCCTGCGGAGACTCAAACAGGACCATTTGCTGTTGGTATAGGGTTAAATGGTATACCAACTCCAGCTTTAGATGGAGTAAATTATGCCCAATCCGCAGGACAAGAGGTTGTAGGTTTTGGTTTTACGGGTCAAATTCCAGCTGGTACGACAATTAGTTTATTTAATCTTAGTGGACATACAATTTCAATAGGAGGAGTAATTTCCGGAGCTACTAGTGTAGCAGCTCGGTTAGCATTTTTTCGTATTTCTTAATTTGCATGTAAACCAGTTATAATAATTAAGAAATTAATTATATTTCAAGTTTGGTCTTATTGTGTTTGAAATAAAGTGAAAAATCATTTTATACAATTTGTCATAAATAAAAGGCGGTTGTTTCCACAACCACCTTTCGGTAAAATAAAGAAATTTTTCAAAAAATATAGAGTATAATCCCATTTTTGTAAAATAAGTGAAGAGTTTAAGTTATAAAGAAAGGATTAAATTAATATATGCGTAATATAATTAAATGTTGAAAATAAAAGAGCAGTTAGTAAAAACTAACTGCTCCGTGCATAAGAAGAATACAATGGTCATTCGTATTCAACCTTGGTGTACCTATATTGTTAACATGTTTTAGAAATTTATTCAATATAAGAGCAGCTAACAAAAGTTAACTGCTCAAGTAGATACAACTTGGGTAAGAAGCAAGTTGTATTGTGATTAGTATTGTTAGAATATCGAATTTTATTTGTTTTAATAAAAAAGCAGCTAGCAAAAACTAACTGCTCAGTCTTAAATAAGATCTAACTGGTTACAGCACATTAAAGATGGGTTATCTATAGTATGGACGGAATATTGAGTTTTATTCAGTGGGTAGATGCATTTAATGAAAGAATGTAGCCCACCATATTCCGAATAATGAATCTTAAGTATTTTAATAAGTTCAAAGATGTAGTCGGTTTATAAAGTTGGTTCAGTAATACGTATAATTCCTAAAAAAATAATTTTATAAGACATTATTATAAAAAAGAAGATGGCAAAGAGACATTTGAAATTATTAACAGTGAGATAAGTAATTGAATAGGATTATATTAATTACTTAATGCTGGGATATGTTTTAAATGGAGAATCAATTTAAAGAGATATTTGGTGCATGGGTTGCAGCAATAGGAACAATTACTTCTGCTATTGGAAGTACGCCTTTTGATTTTATAAGCAGTAATGTAAGAAAGGATTTAAATGTTTATGGAAACGTATTACAGGCTGTTGGAAATGCTTTAGAGGCTGATGGCCAAGGAGAAGTGTCTCTTGAAAAAATCGGTAATGAAATCCAATCAATTGGTAATGTCACTGTAATATCTGGATTGATTATTGATTTTAAAGAAGAAACACAAATTAAATTAGTGATTGCCGGGAATTGGACACAGGCTTTGGGTGGACTTACAGCATTAGCGGATGAATTGGAGGATACATCTGATAAAGATGAATCCTTAAATGTTATAGGAAACTTATTACAATCAATTGGGAATTCATTACAGGCAATAGGAGGTATTAACGAATTAAAAAGTATCAGAAATGAGAACCAGTCTAATAAAGAAGGTAATGTAAATGATGTGGAGAAAAATACAGACACTCAGGTAAAAAACGAAACTAATGAAAATGAAGAAGGAAAGTTAATAGATATTATAGGAAGTTGGGTTCAAGCAGTTGGTTCTGTAATTTCATTAATTGGACAAATACGTGAAGAGAATGAGGAATTGGAAGGGAACGATGAATAGAGTAATTTAATAGAACAGTTAAAACAATAATTCTTTTAAAGTGAAAGCAAACAGAATATAGTCCGGCTAGAAAACTAGAGGACACCAATTCATTAAAGCGGCAATGAAAGCTGTTTTAAGAATAGGTGTCCTTTTTATTTTTAAAAGGAGATGGGGAAATGAAGGTGCTAAAGAATCAGTTACGTGAGTGGAAAAAGCAATCAAAACAAGCAAAGAAGAAAAATAAGAAAAAACGAAAAGAAAAACTAAGCACTCGTGACATTGAAGATTTAATGGGAATTCGTGGTCCACGTTATGAACGTAGACGTGGAGCTTTAAGACAAAAGTAATTTAAAAATAAAAAGGAGTGGTCTTACATGACTAAACAATTATCTTTCTTACCAAAAATCGATAGAACAGCAACACAAGAGGAATTAGAAGGCGTGTTGGAAAGCGTACGTATACATAGACAGTTTGGGATGATGCGTAAAGAAATGAAAGTCACTCCTTCTTATGAAATACGTGAGCATGGTCCTACACATGCAGTCGGAAAACCGTTAGAAGATGTTGCTATAGCGAATATTCAACAAAGTAAAAGAGAAGAGTGGCTTGAGAGAATGTCATTACGTATTGATCAGTTTCTAACTCGATTAGGAAACGGACGTGCTGGAAGTATTCAAAGGGATATTATTTATAAACGTTATTTAGAAGAAGAGGACGTATGTGATTACATGGTTTATAACGAAATCGGAATGTCAGAGCGTACATATCGCCGTTGGAAGTCTAAAGCGTTTTATAAACTTGCTTTTGCACTTGGATTAGAAGTTTACGAGACAGAAAAAACTGGAGGTAATGAATAGTGAATTTTGTTCAACCGATACGTGATCCAGAGCAAATACAACAAATTAAAGAGTATTTAAAAGTAAAGAACGAACGTAATTATATCTTGTTTGTAATGGGAATTAACACAGGCCTACGCATTAGTGATATTCTAAAACTGAAGGTTGGAGATTTAAAGGGAAGCCATATTTCAATGCGTGAAATGAAGACAGGTAAACAGAAACGTATTCAAATTACTGCAGCATTAAGAAGAGAGTTAAAATGGTATCTCGAAGGTATGGAAGATTATGAGTATCTAGTTAAGAGTAGGCAAGGAACGAATCGACCAATTGGAAGAAGTATGGCGTATAAAATACTTAGCAGTACAGCAGCAGAGTTTGGATTAGATGAGATTGGGACACATACATTACGTAAGACATTTGGATATCATATGTACATGCAGACAAAGAATATAGCCTTGCTAATGGAGATATTCAATCATTCAAGTGAACGGGTAACGTTAAGATATATAGGAGTAAACCAAGATGCAATGGATAAAGCAATGACTAGGTTTAAAATCTAATCATTGCTTTTTTCTTTTTAATTTTTGTTCCATAGATATAAATGGATAAGGGGTGAGCTTTTTGGGGCTATTAATAATGATAGATTAGGTTAATTTTACATGTATACGAAATTTATCATTATTCATTATGAATTTTTATTGATGGTATTTATATATATATTTACTCATAAGAATGAAACTAGGTTAGCATTTACTGGGGGGATTACGAATGAATAGGGATGAAACCTCATTACACCCTGATACGGGTGTTACGTCTGTAATGTTTGTTGAACGATCATTAAATGAAATTCGTTTTTGGTCTAGAATCATGAAGGAGCATTCTCTTTTTCTTCGATTGGGGTTTAGATGTGAGGATACCCAACTAATCGAAGAAGCTAATCAATTTTATCGATTGTTTGAACATATCGAACAAATAGCGTATTCCTATACAAATGAAACAGATCCTGGGCAAATAAAAAGATTTAATTCAGAAGTACAACAAGCTGCAACTAATATTTGGGGATTTAAACGAAAAATTCTAGGATTAATTCTCACATGTAGATTGCCAGGACAAAACAATTTTCCGCTGTTAGTTGACCATACAAGTAGGGAAGCTGATTATTTTAGAAAACGTTTAATTGAATTAAATGAAGGTAAATTAGATGCACTTCCTGATGCTATTATTAAAGAGAATGTTTTCTTTTTAAGGATTATGGCAGACCATGCTAAATTTATTGGTCATCTTCTTGATCCATCGGAAAGAAAGCTTGTAGATACAGCTCGGAATTTTAGCAATGATTTTGATGAATTGATGTATCAAGCAGTTGACTTAGAATCTATGAAACCACAATCTCAAACAGTTCCTCTTTTAGATCAATTTTTAGATCAAAATCGTGTGTCAGTCACATCTCTCCGTGATTTTAAGAAAACGGCACGTGATTTAATTGAGCAATGTAAAATAAAGAGTATCATTCATCCATTATTAGCAGACCATGTTTTCCGTGAGGCTGATAGGTTTCTTGAAATCATTGATATGTTTGATGTTCATCTTACAAATATTAAATCACAATCTAAATAGTCTGCCTAATTTCAAATAAGAATAAGCTCCTTTATTTCATATATAACTAGGTTAAATATCAATATGAATTTTTAAAAGTACCAATACGTAAAGGCTGCCACATATTAGTGATGGATAATATGTGGCAGTCTTTATTTTTTTGTACTACATTTTAAAAATGAAGAATTTTGTATACAGTTCCTCGTTTTTATTGTGTTGTGTAACTCGAAAGAGCGAGTATTATGAAGCTATGAATATCAAGGGAGGCGGCGTTTGGCTTAGTTACACAAAATATAAGATATGGGTAAGTGGTAGTATCAAGGAATTGAATGGTGTATATACATAAATATAAAATGTAAGGGGGAGGTAATTGTGATTCATGTTAAATGAAGAACTATTAGAAGTAATAATTAGATATAAAAGGAATACTGGAAGAAATCCTGATGTGTTAAAGCTAAATCCAACTTATTTTAGAAATATTCTAGAAGAATTGAATTATCCACAGTGGATTATAAAAAAGAAAATGACAGAAATGAAAAAAAGTATATTCGGTGTATCAGTGGAATTAACAGATGCAGTGGAAAAATTTGAACTATGAAAAAGTTGGCAGAGTCGTGACCGCTTTTTGGCAGGAAATGTGCCGGTTATTTTGGAATTAATGTGTTATATTTGTATTGTGGGAAGTGGCGGGAAACACAACTCATTATGTTGTTTTTAAAATTCTAAACGGTTCGTAATGATGGCGCATAAAATCCGAAACCAACAGATGGTAACGATTGAATGATACCGTTATTAAGGAGAGCTTTTGCTCTTCTTCCAGTTACTTAATAATGCATAAAAAGATTGGTGCAGCAATATTAGGTGATTGGAAGAAGGGTAAAACTTCATTTACCGTAATTAAAATACAAATAAATAATTGATATCAGAGCATCCATAACGGCTGCTTTTTTCTTTGTTATATAGAAATTACACATTAAACGTATTTAAATACTGTTTTAGGTATAACATGAATTGACATCAATGGTACAGATATTAGATGTTAAATGTACCGTGAAACTCTTGGAAATACAATGATGGGAAATTATAATGATATTGGTATATTACAGGAGAAGGCGCAATTGTAGGAGTAAAGGGGATATGCCCAGGTTGCATACCATATTGACCATATGAAGGATATTGAGGTAAATGTTGCCAAGCAGAAGCTGGAGCTACAACAATCCTCATCGGTAAAGGATTCATAATATAATCACTCCTAAAGTAGTATTCATGTAATAGGGTATGCGCTCACTGAATATAGATGTGCACAATCTAGGCCTATAAACATAATAATTAACGAACAGAAAATACGGTTACTAATCTTATGATGTGTCCATTAGGGATGTTTTATTTTTAGAACAAACATGTGTATAGCAATTAGAGCAGGCGCTGCCGTGATCTGGGTGGCGTCTTGTTTGTTGTTAAGGAAAGATAAGCGCAAACGTGTTGCATTTATTATGAGGTGATACATATGGAATTAGAATTATTAAATGATTTAACAGCAGAGTTAAAGACACGAGTTTTATCTGATGCAGTTACATGGGAATTAATTAATGATATTGTATTGGATCATTTAGAGAGAATGACAGATAAAACAAAAATGAATGAAATGGGTATAGGGATGTATGGTGTTAAATGGGAAGATGTTAATTTGAAACCATATGCAGCGCTAGATAATGTTATTGGTGTTAATGATGCTCATCTTATTAGCGGCCTTTCTCCTGGTCATATAAAGAATCTATGTGCAGCAGGTGCTATTGAATCCAAAAAGGTCGGCAATACGTGGATTTTAGATAATGAGAGATTTAGAGTATGGTTTGAATGCTCCCAATTAAACGAAACAAACTCAACACAACCCAAATATTGTAAGGGGTGATGGTATTGTCAAATGTACAATATACTGCTCATGCAAATAATGATAGTAAAGATGCTACAGAATATGTAAATGCATTAGCTTATATATCTTCATTTTTGTTAGCTTATTCTGATCAGAAAGTTATCGATAAATTGCTAACTCAATCCAATGAAAAAGAAACTGAACTAATTAATGGTATTTTAAGTAGATTGCAACTGCGTTTGTCCGAAAACTAGTGTCTCAAAAACAAAACATTATGAGACACTGAATATATGGGCCTTAAAACCTATAAAAATGGTATAACGAATGTCTCAAAACTATGTATCAATTAATAATTGATTTTGATACAGGAATTTGATACACTTTTTATATCAAATAACAAGGGATGATGGTGCATGATATTCGGATATGCTAGGGTTTCTACTAAAAAACAAAATTTAGATATGCAATTGGATGAATTAAACCGTTATGGCTGTGAAGAAATAGTTACAGAAAAAGAAAGTGGAGCAAAAAAGGACAGAAAAGAGCTTCAGTTATTACTTGGCAAACTTCGCAAAGGTGATACATTGGTTGTTTACAAGTTAGATCGTTTAGGAAGAACCATGCATCAGTTAGTTAATTTATTGCAAGAATTTAATGATAAGGAAATTCACTTTGTTTCTATTAAAGATGGTATTGATACATCTACAACAATGGGAAGGTTTTTATTTCATATATTTGGTGCAATGGCTGAAATGGAACGCGAGGTTATTAATGAACGCGTTGTTAGTGGTGTAGCTGCTGCAAAAGAACGAGGAAAACAAGGTGGTCGCAAACGTGCTCATACTCCGGAACAGATAGAGGGTATGCTAAAAATGGTTGAACAAGGATTACCTAAAGTTGATGTCTGTAAGATGTTCAATGTTTCAAGGGCCACTTTATATAGATACATAAATGAAAAAGAAAAAAATACGAAAAATTTAAAGTAGCGAATTCGCTGCTTTTTTATTTTGTAAAGCAATTAGCGTGAGGTGGTGTAAATGGAAGAAGAAACTATAAACGTTCCTACATGCTCTGTTTGTAATGAGCCGTGCATGTGGACATTAAAAATGCCATTAACTATTACTCATTTTGATAAAACATATCTCCGTGAAGCAAATACGGATAATGCTCATATATGCATTGAGTGTTTAGAGAAGGAAGTGCAAACAATTGGATAAGGGGGCAGGTGTTATGTAATTATGGCCAGACAACGAAGTCCAGACCGTAACAAAGCGTATGAAATATTTAAAGAACATAACGGTGATATTACGAATCGTAAAATTGCCGAATTGTTGTCTACATCCGAAAAAACTGTAAGTGAAAAAACGGTTGGCGGATGGAAATCCAAAGATGGATGGATAGACAAATTAAATGGAGTACTCCATAAAAATGAACGGAGTACTCCAAAGAAAGATACGGAGTACTCCAAAAAGAAACCAGGAGCACCCAAGGGTAATAAGAATGCTATAAACAATCGTGGTGGAGCCAAAAAGGGTAATAAGAATGCTGTTGGTAATTCCGGTGGCGCTGCTCCACTTCGTAATGGTAATGCTGTTAGTCATGGATTGTATAGAAAGTATTTGCCGCAAGAAATATATGATTTAAAAGAAGAATTAAAAGAAGCGGTTAACAACGATTCCTTAACAATCATTTGGGACAGTATTATGCTGCAGTACACTCAAATCATTCATGCTCAACGTATTATGTTTGTTAAAGACAACGAAGACATGACCAAAGAACTGCGGAAAAACAAACTTACGGAAAGTGGCTATGAGGAAGAGTGGGAAATTCAATTTGCTTGGGATAAGCAAGCTAGTTTCTTAAATGCTCAATCGAAAGCAATGTCAACGCTAGTAAATCTAATTGAAAAATACGATAGATTAGCTAATACAGAAGAACAAAAACTAAGAATCGAGAAACTCAAGAAAGAGATCGCTGCTATTAAAGTTGATGGTGATACTAATCAGAATACAGAAGACTGGAAAGAGTCTCTTATGAAGATAGCAGAGCGCAGACGTAAGCAAAAGGAAGCTGAACGAAATGAGTAATACAGCTTTTAGCGAATTTATGGAGATTATCGATATTTATTGGGATGATCCTGTAGCGTTTGCCGAGGATATGCTGGGTTTTTATCCGGATGAATGGCAAAGAACAGTTCTTATGGATTTGGCACAAAGTCCAAAGGTTTCTGTGCGTTCTGGTCAAGGAGTTGGTAAAACAGGTCTTGAGTCAGTTGTTGTTATTTGGTTCCTCTGCTGTAGGCCGAATCCAAAAGTTATTTGTACAGCTCCTACAAAGGAACAGTTATTTACTGTACTTTGGGCTGAAATAGCGAAGTGGTTAGAAGGTAGTGCGGTTAAAAATCTACTTAAATGGACTAAAACACGAGTATACATGATTGGTAGTGAAGAACGTTGGTTTGCTACTGCTAGAACAGCAACGAAGCCGGAGAATATGCAGGGTTTCCACGAAGATTATATGTTATTTGTATGTGATGAAGCTTCTGGTATAGCAGATCCTATTATGGAAGCCATACTCGGTACTTTATCTGGTGCAGAAAATAAATTGTTTTTATGCGGAAACCCAACAAGAACAAGCGGTGTATTTTATGATTCTCATAATCGTGACAGAGATTTATATAAAATACATAAAGTCTCTAGCTTAGATAGCCCTCGAACCAGTAAAGACAATATAGAAGTATTGAAAAAGAAATATGGTGAGGGTTCAGATGTTTGGCGTGTACGTGTACTTGGTGAATTTCCTAAAGCAGAAGCAGATGCATTTATCCCGTTAGAAATTGTAGAGCAAGCAGCATCTTGTAAAGTGGAGCCGACTGGTGAAACACTTGACTTAGGTGTTGACGTTGCACGATTTGGTGATGATGAAACTGTAATTGCTCCAAGGATAGGAAATAAAGTCTTTAAATTATTAAACCACTATAAACAAGATACTATGGAAACTGCTGGCCACGTATTGAAATTAGCTAAGGAATACATGGCAAAGTACAAGCAGTTAAAAAGAGTTGATATAAAAGTCGATGATAGTGGTGTTGGTGGTGGTGTTACGGACAGATTGAAAGAAGTTATTAAATCTGAACGATTACCATTCAAAGTATATCCGGTTGTGAATAACGGGAAGCCGCTTGATGATGAGCATTATGATAATGCAGGTGCAGAAGGTTGGGCCGTAGTAAGAGATTTACTTGAAGAGAATATGAAAGCATTTATACAGGGTGAAGAACCTACAATGGAGATTCCAAATGATGAAAAAATGATTTCTCAATTTTCTAGCCGTAAATACAGAATAACAAGTAGAGGTAAGATTGCATTAGAGCGAAAAGAAGAAATGAAGAAACGCGGATTGCAATCACCCGATAGAGCAGATGCTATAGTTCTAGCCTTCTATAAACCGAAAGTAGTTATGGGTGGGAAGGTTAAAAGAGTGTAGTCGGACATTTATTGTTCGGCTATTTCTTTTGCTATTTATTAATAGAAGAAAGGAGGACATACAAACGATATGAGCGATAAGAAAACAATTAAGAATGTAAAAGTATTTGGCATTAATAAAGCAGCAGATGATCCAAAGAACAGGGAAGACAACAGTAAACAAATGGCGGTTGACCCATTTGCACAAACATATAGTGATAAAGGATTAATTAAACCTCCTTATGATATGGCAGTGTTGCTGGAAATAAAGGAAAGTAATCCCATTCATTCTGCTTGTATTAGCGCGAAAGTGGATGATATTGCGGGTGTTGGTTTTGACTTTGCCCCTTTTGAAGAAGTAAAAGAAGCAGCGAGCCAGGAGCAATATAAAAGGTTAAAAGAATTTATGCGGAATTGCAATCCGGAAATGACAAGCTCAGAGATCATAAGGGCGGTATGGGATGATTATGAAACCGTTGGATGGGGCATTATTGAAGTTGTTCGTAATAACAAGAATGAACCGTCAGAACTATACCACATTCCAGCTCATACAGTTCGTGCTCATAAAGATAAAGTTCGCTTTGCTCAAAGCGTAAATAACAAAGAACGATGGTTTAAAAAGTTCGGTTATCCTGATGATTTTCGTCTTGCTGATGGTAGACCTTTAAATGAAGAAGATATTGCAGAAAACGGTACAGAAAAAGCCGGTGAAGTTATTGTTATTCGTAAATTCGGTTCTCGTTCTTCTTATTATGGGATACCTAATTACGTTAGTTCTATTGGCTCAATAGTTGGCTCTCAAGCAGTAAGAGATTACAATATTAACTTTTTCACAGGTAAGACTATTCCTGATTCCATACTATTCATTGAGGGTGTTGATGAGATAGATGACGGTACGGAAAATGAACTAAAAGTATTTTTCTCTACAGAAACAAAAGGAGAACATCATAAATTAGCCGTTGTACCTGTACCACATGGTGCGAAAGCTAGGCTAGAAAAAATAAGCCCTGATGTAAAAGAGGGCAGTTTCCGTTTATATAAGCAGGATAGTGCAATGGAGATATGTGTGGCCCATCGTGTACCGCCATATCGTATCGGTTGGGCTATGACAGGTTCATTAGGGCAAACAACTGCTAAAGAAATGAATGAGATGTACAAGCGTTCTATTATTGAACCTGGACAAGAAATATTAGAACATCGATTAAACAATCAATTGTTCCGTGTATTTGCTGATATACTAGGCGGTTTAGATTGGCATTTTAAATTAAATGAAATTGATACAGATGATCGTGAAGCAGATTTGAAGTATGCAAAAGATAGTTATGAAGGTGGAATATTAAAACTGAATGAGTCCCGTAAAGTGGTAGGTTATGAACCTGTACCAGAAGGGGATAAATTCTATGATGGTAAAACCGAACCTTCTCCGCCTGAACCAATTGCAAAATCTGCAGATGATGAACAAGATAACTTAATTGCTATTAATGCATTTAGGGAAAAGCATGAAGAAATAGAGAAAGCTATGCAAAAGAAGGTAGCTGATTTTTTTCAGAGCAGGGAAAAAGGCTCTTAAACCTGCTTCCCGTAATTCGTATTAATAAAGCAGATGAAGAGATTGATCTTGTAATTGCAGAAGCAGAAGTTGATGAATTTCTGGATAGTGTTGATTGGGATGAGGAACGACAAATGTTTGTCGATGAAGTCACGGACACACTACAGGATGATGTAACGGAGTTTGTACAGAGTACTATAGCTTCTAACGGTTTAACCTGGATGGTATTAGATCCAATTGGTGACGTTGCTGCAAAATGGGTAGCTACTTACGCTTTTGAATTAGCAAAGGGAATCCATGAAACCACTAAAGATAGATTAAGAGAAACAATGCTAAAGAATCTTAGTGAAGGAATGGGTGTTGATGCATTAAGTGTTTCCATTGCAGATGTAATGTCAGAAGCGAGCAGCTACAGAGCGATGATGATTGCGCGTACAGAAACTACATATGCAATGAATTACGGCAATTTAATTGCTTATAAGGGCGCAAATAGAAACAAGAAAACATGGCTTACAGGAAACGATGAGCGTGTTTGTAAAGAATGTGGTGGTTTACATGGAGAAACGGTAGATATTGATGATCTATTTAGTAATGGAAAGATGTGCCCACCAGCTCATCCGCATTGCCGATGCACTATGATTTCAGAAGAGTAATAAAATACACCTATTTAATTGGGGTTTCATCGTCAAAACGTATATGGCTTTAAATTGGCTGCTATGCGTTTTGACAGTGGAACCCCAATATTTATAGGGAAGGAGGTAAAACGATGGGATACGAACTAAAAAACGCCAATATCAGCTATGTTTCATTAGTTACAAAAGGCGCTAATGGTCGTCAATTCGCCATTATGAAAAGCGAATCTGCTAAACAACCAAATATATCAAAGCAAGTTCCAATCCTTAAAACAGAGGAAGAGAAGCAGCTTGTTACAGGTGTAGTATATGAACCTGATGTAGAAGATTCACACGGGGATAAAATGACTGCAGAAGAAATTGAAAAGGCTGCTTATACCTTTATGGAGAATTACCAACACATTGACAAGCAACATGATGAAATCGCTGGTAAAGGCACAGTTGTTGAAAACTGGATTGCTAAAAGTGATATGACAGTAGGCGAACAAGAAGTACAAGCAGGAACATGGCTTATGACTGTTCGTGTTGATGATGCAGACACCTGGGAAGAAATTAAAAAAGGTGAAGTTACCGGTTTTTCTATGGGTGGATTTGGTGAACGAGTAGAAATCGCCAAGACTGATGATTTTACTCATGAAGATAAAGGTCTTATTCGAAAGATGTTAGATTTCGTTAAAGGTGAAACTCACAAAATCACAAAAGGCGAAGTAAAAGACCGCTTTATTGATGAAAAACAAAAGCGTGATTTACGAGCTGTATTTAATTTGTTTGAAGATGTGTTCTATTGGGAGATTTGGGAAAGTAATCCCGATATCGATCGTATGGTAGCTGCTCTTGATGATATGAAGGACATACTTTCTTCTATTAAAGGTGGTTATACCATTGCGAAATCAGAAGGCAGTGTACAAGCAGAAAGCATTGTTTTAGAAAGTATTAAAAAAGCGGGTAAAGTATTATCCCAAAAGAATCATACAAAATTAGATGAAGCATTAGCTTTAATTACTGAAATAAAAGAAGCTGCTTCACCACAGGAGGAAGATGAAATGAAAGCAGAAGATATTGCAGAGATTGTTAAACAAGCAGTAGAACCACTAGCTACTAAGTTAGAAAAGATTGAAAAGCAGGTGAATGGTGAAGAGGTAGAACCGACGCCAGAAGAGCAAACAGAGGAAGAAAAAGCTGCAGCAGTTATTCAAAAAGTACTAGAACCAATTACAAAGCGACTTGAAAATATCGAAAATGCTGCTTCTATCCGTAAAGGTTTAGATCCAGATGAAGAAGTTACACCAGGACAACAACCAATAAAAAAATCAGTATTCTCAAATTTAAATTTGTAATATAAGGAGGAATAAACAATATGAACAATCAACAATTATTAAATCGTTTATCTAAAATTGAAAAGACAATTACTACAGGTTCAGTTTCTTCTGGTTTATTAAATCCAGAGCAAAGCAAAGAATTCTTTAGAATGGCATTTGACGCAACACCATTCTCTCAATTACATCGAAAAGAGATGCGTAAAGCAAAACAAGGTGTACTTGATAAAGTTGGTATTGGCGGCCGCATTCTACGTAAGAAAACAGAGAATAAAGATGAGGATTACCGTGCAGGTGTTAATACATCAACTATTCCATACAATACAAAAGCACTTCGTCTACCTTGGGAAATTACAGAAGAAACGCTGCGTGAAAATATTGAAGGTGAAGGCTTTGAAGATACTGTAATGACACTTATGTCAACTCAAACAGGTATTGATTTAGAGGATTTACACTGGAATGGTGATGTAGAATCATCTGATCCATTTTTATCAATTAACGATGGCTGGTTGAAGAAGATTCTAAAATCAAAAGAATCGCATATTATTGACCACGCTAAACTAGTAACTGGTACAGGGGAAGAAGCAAAAGCTAATGGATTTGGTAAAGGTTCGATCTTTGCTTTATCTGGTGTAATGCCAAATAAATATAAAAATAGTAACCTACGTTGGATTATGTCACCAAATCGTAGAGAAAAATGGATTGAATATTTAACAAACCGTCCAACTGGAGCGGGAGACGCTGCATTATTAGGAGCTGGCGATCAAGTAAATAAACCAATGGGTTACGGGATTGTTACAGTTCCTTCTTTATCAGATGACATTATTATTCTTGCAGATCCACGTAACTTTATTGCTGTTAACACATATGAAACTCGCATTCGTAAAACAACAGAAGGTAAATCTGCAGTAATGGAAGATAAACGATTCTATGTAATTCACTTTGATGATGATGCTGTAATTCAAGAAATGGATGCAGTAGCAATCCTAACAAATATTCCGGATACGTTTGGAGCTTAATATCCAGGCGTATTTTTTATGGGAACAAACCCTTTGTTATTAGGGTTTTGAATGTATACTTTTTTAATATTTTCTTGTTTTTAATAGAAAACGAGATGGAACCAATAAAACCAATAATACGAATGTAAACTTTCATTGATTAGTTTACATTCGAGAAAGGGGTGCTAATTATGAAAGTAGTTACGCTGCGATATGGTGGTACTTACACCGCTTATGGACAAAAGTTCAAAAATGGCCAAGAAGAAACAGTTGCAAATGATAAAGCTGATTATCTTGTAAGTACTGGACATTTTGAGCTTGTAAAAGAAGTCGATAAGAAGGAGAAAGAAACATAATGGATATTACCATGCAGGACATTAAAGACCGCGTAAATGTGCAGAAAATGCCCGATACGGTTATTCAAGAACTAATAGATTACTATGCGGTTATTGTTAGGAAGTATTTAAGAGTTAAGCCGGAGAATCCAATGAAAGAAGTCATTCAAACAAGCAAACTAGCTTGGCTTTCTTTTCCTGCTGAATCTATAGCAAAAGTCACTCATGTTAGTTCGAAACAAGATATGACCGATTCTATTACTGTAAATGGCCGTATTGTTTATGGTTTATCCGAAAATCAATTGTATGAATTCGAATATAAGATACAAGATTATGATGATCTGCAGGTACTTATGAAGAAATGTATTATTGATTTGGTTGTTTCTGCAGTAGTTCGTGCTAACTTACAACGAAAAGGTATGAAGACATCGGAAAACATTGGGGATTATTCGTACCAGATTAGCCCAGAAACGCTAGATGAACCAGATACAAACAATAAGATACTCAATGGCTTAAAAGGGTTTAGAGCAAGAGTTAAGCCGGTGATGGCTACATGAATACGTACTTCGATGATGGCGATATGGATGATTTATATATTCATGAGGTAGTAGTAAAACGAAAAATGAAAAAGAAACAATCCTCCGGTAATTATGCAGAAGTAGAAGAAGACGTTTATGAGAATATGACTTGTCGTGTAACTACTAATTCTGCTGCTGATAATGAGAGGTTTAAGCGTGATAAACAAAGTTTCGATACAACCTTTAAGATATATGCACCTGCTTCTTACAAAATTAAGCCTAATGATCGAATTCATTTCAAAAGTGAAGAATTAGGCGTTGATTATATGTTTGAAGTAAAAGGCGAACCACGTAATCCTGCATTTATGAATCATCACATTGAGATTTATTGCGAAAAGGTTTGATTATATATGGCAAATTCAGTAGAAATTGAGTACTCAAGTAATATGGAGCAAGTAAAGACGCATATTAACGCTATGTGTGTTGAAAAGGTTACAGCAGCATCTATTCATTTACAAAATCAAGTTAAGAAGAACCTCACAGGCAGCCGTAGCGGTAAGCAATACAAAATACCTCATACGAGTCGTAAATATACTGCTTCTAAACCAGGTGAAGCTCCTGCCGTTCGTACCGGTGATTTATTAAATTCGATTAAATATAATGTCAAACGATCACAATCGGAAGTGTTAGGCGCAGTAGGAAGCGATTTAAAAAAAGCAATTTGGCTTGAAACTGGTACAAGTCATATGGAAGCCCGTCCATTCCTATTAAAAGCGTTTGAAAAAGAACGTAGAGAACTTAAAAGAATGATGGGAGGGTAATAGATGTCTAACGCTATTACAGCTATTAGACTGCTTGTAGAGAACGATGAAATAATAAAAGCTAATCTATCCGAGTATGGTGAAGGCGAGGACAAAGGCCCTGCTCTTTCATTCCAAACTGCACAAGATGATATGGAAATGCCTTATGTAGTTATGAGAATTGAAGCAGATAATCCGGATGATGTTGAAATTATAGATCGTATGATACTGAATTTCGATGTGTATTGTGATAACGGGGATTATGATAAGGCGAAGTTAATTGCTACACGTATTGAGAAGTTACTAGATAGAGAAGTTGGTTTAAAAGATGATGGGATACTTTCTATACATCGAGCCGGTAAACTGCCGGTACCGGATGAAGACCCATCTATCATTCATATAAATGCGAAATTTCTTGTCCGAACCATGCGAACGGACTTGTATTAGGGGGTAGGACAAATGAGCTGGAAATTAATTAATGGTGTCCGTGAAGGGACTACAGATAATTTTGTTATCGGTCCTGGTGTCATGTACAAAGGATTTAAAAGTGTAAAAGAATTAGGTGAACTTGTAGGAGCGACTACAGGCGGAACTAAGGTGGGTTTTGATCGTGAGTATTATGATGCAGATATTGATGGTGTGCTAGGTAAAATGGTGCGCGGTAAGTGGTTATTAAAAGATGAACCGCATGTAGAACTTACATTAGTAGAGTTCACAAAAGAAAACCTGCAGTTAGCTCTACCTGGTATGACGGTAGATAGTACAACTGAAACTGATTACGATATTATGAAACCTTCAAATGATATTCCCGATTCAAACTATCATGATATTGCACTCATTGGTATGATTTCGGGTAGTGAGCTACCAGTCATTTTTGTAATTCGTAATGCAATGGTAGTTTCATCTATTGAAGTTGATCTAAAAGACGGTAAAGGAACGGTTGGTTTGAAATGTAAATTTATCGGTCATTACAGTGAATCTGCACCAACTACACCACCATACGAAATCTATTTACCAAAGAAAAAGAAAGCAACTGTACAAAAAGCACCGGCTACCGCATAAATGGTAGTCGGTTTTCTATTACGTAAAACGAGCTAAATGCTAAAAGGAGAGAATTAAATGAAATCTATTTTAGAAAAAATGATGAATACCGGTACAGAAATTACTATTTTAGGTGAACAAGTGACAATGCGTCGATTAAATGTAACGGACGTTTGGCGATTTGCTAAAATCATTTCTAAAGTTGGACGCCACGCAATAGCTGATTTCGCAGAATTTGGTAAATCTAAAAACGAAATGGATGAATTAACTAAGGCTGCGGAGTCTCTTCCAGAAGAGGAAAAGCAAAAACAATTAGCTGCACTTAAAGAACACAAAAGTCAAAAGGGTCTAGAGTTTGCTTTACGTGTCTTAACAATGATTCCGGCTTGTGAGGATGATTTCACAGAGTTCTTTGCAAGTTTACTAAAAGCTAAGAAAGAGGAATTTTGCCAACTACCTCCCGAAGCAATGGTTTCTGTTATTCAAGGATTACTGGAAAGTGAAGACTTAATGACTTTTTTCAACCAAGTGCAGGGGCTAGTGAAAGTTCAGAGCGAGAAATGGAGTCAATCAGCAGCAGCGCCAATCCTAGCGTAAATGAAGACTCAGATGAATATTTAGAGGAAGCCGAACAAAATGTGTTACGTGCTTTCGACAAGATACAAAAACGGTATGGATGGACAGATGATTATGTCTTATCAATACCGTATTCGCGTTTAATGGACTTGTTTTCTTTAATAGCACGAGAAGAGCAGCAAGAAGAACTAAATGAGTGGAAGAAGATGGCGTTCATTGGCTTTCAAACTCGTCAACTAGAAGAAGGTACTACTTTTAATGATTATCTTCAAGCTTTTGGACTAACTGACACCCAGGACAATAAAGAGTCATCTTATGAAATGGGTGAAGTATGGACGAAAGAAGAGTGTGAAGCGCATGTTGAGCAGATTATGGCCCAATTCCAGGAAGACGACGATGAAGAATAAAATGGTTATCGGCCCCAGAAGGGGGTGCATAAATGTTAGCTGAAATGTTCCAACTGTTCGGAACGATTGGTATTAAAGCAGAAGGCGCTTATAAAGATTTACAACAGTTTGAAGATCGAGTACAAAAGACTGCAAATGGAATGCATGATAAATTCCAAAAGGCAGGGGAATCCATTAGTCATGTAGGTAACAAAATGAAAGATGTTGGTACAAACATGACAACGGGCGTTTCTTTACCTTTAGCTGGTATTGGTGCTGCCGCTGTAAAAGTGGCTTCTGACTTCGATACTTCTCAAAGAAACATCCAATCTTCTTTAGGTCTTACGGAAAAAGGTGCTGAAAACCTTGGTAAAATCGCAAAAGAAACTTGGAAAGATGGATTTGGCCAAAGTATTGAAGAAGTGGATCAGTCTCTTATAAAAGTGTATCAGAATATGAAAGACGTTCCTCACGAAGAATTAGAAGAAGCTACAAAAAGCGCTATGACATTGGGTAAAACATTTGATTCTGATATCAATGAAGTAACTCGTGGTGCAGGGCAGTTAATGAATCAGTTTGGTATTTCTTCAAAGGAAGCATTCGATTTATTTGCTGCTGGTGGACAAGAAGGTTTGAACTATTCAAATGAGATGTTTGATAATGTGGCCGAATATGCGCCATTGTACAAACAAGCCGGCTTCTCTGCTAACGAGATGTTTACCATTATGGCAAACGGAACTCGTGACGGCAGTTATAATCTCGATTACATTAACGATCTCGTAAAAGAGTTCGGTATTCGTGTGCAAGATGGTTCTAAAGGCGTATCTGATGCCTTTGCAGAAATGAGTCCAGCAACTCAAAAGGTTTGGGACAATTTCAATAAAGGTAAAGGAACTTCTGCGGATGTATTTAATGCCGTTTTAGGTGATTTAGGTAAGATGGACGATAAAGTAAAAGCAAACCAACTTGGAGTTGCTGTATTCGGTAGATGATAAATTGTGCCGAAATAAAATCGCGGTATAAAGCAAAGAGGGTGCGAATCCTAATTTGAACCGAAGGATATACAAAGTATAGCCAGGGGCAGAGCATAGAAGGTGAAAAGATATAATCCTTCCACGAGACCGCGACACTTATTAGTGAAAACGTATGCCGAACTTACAGGAAATGAACTGTAAGAAGTAGAGGATAAAAAGCCTTTACGATAACACAATTGACAAAGTGGGAAGACATGGGTGCTCAAGCTGTCTTAGGTCTTAATAATGCAAATGGTGCGTTAGGCGATGTCGAGGGCACAATGGGAAAAATGCAGAAGACGCAGCAAGAAGCTTTTGGTGTTCGTTGGCAAAAGTTAATGCGTACTACAATGGCATCTTTAGAACCATTAGGACAAGCTATTTTAGATATTGCAGAAGTAGCACTTCCTCCAATTATTAAAACAGTAGAGGTTGTTGCAAAGGCATTTAGTTCTATGCCTAAGCCAATTCAAATTGGTATTGTAGCAATTTTAGGTATGGTTGCTGTATTAGGGCCGTTAATTGCCATGATGGGCTTTATGACAAGTGGAGTAGGTGCATTTGTTGGCTCGTTTAGATTCTTGGTACCAGTATTAACAAAAGTACCGATGCTATTTACAGGCATTCTTAAAGTCGGTCCTAAACTTATTGGTATGTTTGGTGGAATCGGGAAAGCTCTAGCGCTGTTGGGCAGATCCATGATGACCTTACTGATGAATCCTTGGACAATTGCCATACTAGCAATTGTAGGATTAGTATATCTAATTTATAAAAACTGGGATGACATCGTAAAATACACCAAGAAAGCAGTTAAATGGATTGGTGATGCCTGCTCTAAGGCTTGGAACGCAACCGTAAAAGGTGCGAAATCTGCTTGGAATGGTTTAGGTAAGTTCTTCTCTGGATTCTGGGAAGGTACGAAAAAAATATTCAGTTCTGCAATGTCATTCATAGGTAAAATATTTTCTAAAGCTTGGGATGGTTATGTAAAAGTAGTTAAATTTTATTTTAGCTTAATGAAAAATATAATTGAATTCGGTTGGAATGCCATAAAATTCATTTTCAAATTTGCCTTAGATGGATTAAAAAAAATTGTAGACGGTACATGGAAGTTCATTAAGAATAGTGTCCAAAAAGCAGTTAACACCTGGAAGAAAATCTTTACTACTGGATGGAATGCTATTAAGAGAATTTTCTCTATGGCTTTAGCAATAATAAAGCAGTACGTAAAAACCGAATTCGAAAAAATGAAAAATACAATATCCAGTGTTTTTAACACGATTAAGGAAATTGTAAAAAAAGCCTGGGACTCAATTAAATCAACCTTTACTACAGTATTAAAATTCTTAAAAGATTTTGTGAAATCTTCTTGGGAATCTATTAAAGATACAATTTCTAGCGTTATGAACACAATTAAAAATGTGATTCAATCAGCTTGGAATTTTATAAAGTTTACAATCATTAATGCAGTTCGTGAATTTGTTGGGTTTGTAATTAATAATTTCAACAAATTATATAACACAATAACAGATGTTGTGGGCGGTATAAAAGAATTTATTGTTAGTAACTTTAAAACTATAAAGAAAGCAATCACTGGTGCATTTACAGGGGTTGTAGATACTGTAAAAGATGTATTTAGTAAAGTAGGTTCCATAGTAAAAAATGTAGCAAAAGATGCAGTTAGCTGGGGAAAAGATATTATCGCAGGTATCGGTGAAGGTATGTCCGGTATGGCAGATTGGCTTATAAAAAAAGCTAAAGGAGTAGTTTCGGGAATACCTAAAGCCGTATTAAAGTTCTTTGGTATCCGAAGCCCATCCCGGTTAATGATGGAATACGGGGGCTATATTACAGAAGGTCTTGGTGTAGGGATGGAAAAAATGATTCCTGCAGTAGACAAAGCTTCTGAACTATTAAATAAAGCTGTCGTTCCACCTAAACCAATGAAACTAGTAACCGATGTATCTAATCAAATTGGACAAATGGGCGCTCGCTCTGCTGATCTAATCGGTAAAACTGCACATCCATTTGCTGGACAAACCCACGTTGAGAAGAAAACGGATAATGGCGTATCAATTCAAAATGCTACATTTAAAGTCTCCGTTGAAAAGCTACAATCTGCAGACGACTTTGTAAAAATGAGAAAGCTGCTACAAAACGTAGTTGCTGATGATCTAATGGGAATGGCGGTGCGAAATGTATGAGTATATTAAAAACATTGCATAGAAGAGCTGGTTCATATCACCTCTTATGGGATGCCACAGAATTAAAAAGTACAATTAAATATACTATTAATTTTTCATGGCCTGGGACATATAACTTTTCTTTTATGTCCCAAGTTCCGATTGGTTCTGATGGTATGTTACCGGATAAACACTTTATTGTTCGGATAAATGGTATTGAAAAATTTAGAGCAAGAGGTGCCTATGCCTGGGAATCCAGAGAAATCTTTGTTGGTGCAGGACCACAAACAATTGAATTCACAACAAGCGGTTATGGTGGTGCAGATGTAGCTTATATACGTGACGTCCATTATTACGCTTTTGGATTCGTCCCAAACATTGCAATGATTGAGCAAACAAAATTACCGAAATCACTAGATGGCTTAAAAACTTATAATGTCATGCATGGATATCCACGTTCCCAAAGCGCTGGTAACAAAGGATGTGAAGTAGAATTCACTTTACTATTCAACGATATCAGTTATTGGCGTGATTTCATGAGGGAAATATACCGCCCTCATATTATTACTGGCGATTATGGTACCTACGGGGGTATAATACCACCGAATGAAGTAGATGCAATACGAAAAGGAACGCTAGTCATAGCAAAATGTAAATTAATATCTATGTCACAAGCAGGAATAGGAGTTGATGGAATGTGAGAGAAGGTTCTATTTCTTTAATTAGAATGTTGGGGAGCTATTTCCAAGTGGGGAATAACTCCCCTAATTTAATTGTTTATATGAAAAGAAGAGACTCTTCTTCTTACGTCCAAATACAACATCGTGTAACGGGCCTAGAAGTACAAGAGAACGCAGACCAGTTTGCTAGTACATTTACTATTACCTTTGCAAATGAATACGGCCAAATGGCTCCTGATAACTGGTATGGTAAGTTCTCTTCTATTTCAGAATGGTTTTATAACAGTGAGGTAACAAATACAAACCAGCTATATCCGCAGACTGAATTTAAGGTGTCTATTGGCTACGGTGAGGAAGCATTACCTTATATACATGGTTTTGTATCTGATGTGAAGGTAAATGCCGAAAGCGGCACGATTTCAGTTACCTGCACTACATCCTATAAGAAGGTTTTACATAAATCAGTAATCCCAACACCTGGATCAGATGAAATTGTTGCACCTACCGGTAATGTCTATGATGTTGTGAAGTTCTTCTTTCAAAAAGCTGGGGTTGTTCTACATGGTAACAGAGTAAATATTCCTGGAACCAATCAAAGCTGGATTGTGGAAGGAGCAACCGGTAAGAGATTTCAAAAATGGGATGAAATTGTTCGCGATATTATAGATACAACATTCCACTATATTAAACACGAACCAGACGGAAGTTGTACATTTATGAAAATGCCAGACTACGCAATTAATGAACCTGCAAAGTTTAGTTTTAGAGAAGGGGAAAACCTTATCTCTTTAGATATGCAGCTAACTGACCAGGATATAAGTAACAGTATTGTTGTTAAATGTGGAGATTACGCAAACGGATTTCTTAATTCGTTTCTATTAAAAAATGTATCGCAGGGTGATTTACGAGAGGAAATGATAGAAGTACCCTGGGCAACAACATTCTTTGCAAGAAGAGCGGTTGCTGCAGCTTATCATTTAAAGGCAATTCAGAAGTTCAGAACATTAACAGTAGCAGTAGTTGGTGATCCAAGGATTCAATTATTTGATGTTATTTCTGTTTACAATAGAGATTCTGGTCAACAGTGGAATTACTTTGTTAAAGGGATTAATACAATGATCTCTGCAGATGATGGATTCTATCAAACTTTAGATTTAACTGTTAACTATGGGTATGAACCTGCTCCCTATACAGATATAACCGGTATTACAGTAAATGTAGATACATTACGTTTAAAACTTTGGGATTGGGATTTAGAGGATGGCGATTTATTAAATATTTACTGTAATGATAAATTAATCGAAGAGAATTATTTCATCCGGAACAATCCGACATATGTAGATATTCCACTTGAATATGGCGTGAATATTATCGTATTTGAAGCAGTACGAAACCCAAAAGGGATTCTTACAGGACGTTTGCAAGTACTGGATACGCAGAATAATATCTTATTTGATTATGGTTCTTTACCAGATTTATCATTTCCTCGGGTAAATCAAGATGCAAATCACTATTATATCCAGCGTCCAGCCAAAACATGGTCTGTTACGCGCGTGAACTAGGGGTGATTCTATGATAATGCAAAAAAACTTATATGATCCAATCATGTATTTGATGAAAGGATTAATTGATAGACAAATATATACCGGTGGTAAGCCAATGCCTGGGAACGACCCAAATGACGTATTTAAAGAAGGCATGACCGAAGGATATACACTTATTCGTGATGGTGCTCGTTTATCTGCAGTTGATGGAGATAAATATCTGCACTATGACTTAGCCTTTAATGCACACGGTATGCTAGAAAAGGTTCTTGTCTCTCATAAAGTAACCGGAAAAGAGATGGAGATACAATTAATATACAATGCACAAAAACAATTAGAGCGTGTGCAGCCGAGACTTCTTAATAAAGGTAACGGTATACTATCTGATTTACCAATTCCCGATGTGTCGTAATGATGCACGGGAATTTTTTAATACACGAAAAAGGGTGATTGCTCTTGTTTGAAACAACCTATTTAGCCGGTGGCCGATTAGATCCACCTTTTCATCCGACTAAAACAGAACCATTCATACCTGGTTTCATTATGGATTCCACATCATTTAAAACGGATGAAGTGAAATATACATTACCTGCAGATATGGAGATTTACGCAATTAGTGTTAGTTCTTCCATTTACGAATTAGATGATAAATGGGATTTAATCGTAAACGGGCAAACCGTTTGCCAAGATATTTATACAAAGCGGCTTCCGGAAGGGATGCACTTTATGGTTTATAAAGCAGTTAAAGCAGGAGACACAATTGTATTTCGATTCCATAACCAAGGAATTCTTGATAAAACAGTTTGGTTTGAATTGCACTTTTTAAGATAAGGGGGCGCATTGATGAGTTTTGCTGTTACCTATATGGCTGGTGGAAGATTCGACGCACCTTACTTCCCAACAAAAACAGAGCCATTTATACAAGGGCGAAGAGTTGGTATACATGATGAAATTCATGTAGATAAGTTTTCATTACCATTCGAAACAGAAATGATTGCTTTTTCTGTAGCTGCTTCACATTACAGTGACTCGGACTACTGGAATTTATTTATTAATGGCCAACAAGTATTTAAAGAGGTTTATGTAAAAGATGTGCCGGAGGGATTTAATTTCTCCATTGTAAAACCTATACCTGCTAATGCAGAACTAAAGTTTGAATACCACAATGCATCTGCAGAGAAAAAAGCTATATGGCTTAATTACCAACTATTAAGAGATTAGGAGCGTGAAATAGATGGCATACGTTGAAAAAATGTATACAGAAGGCGAATTCCAAGACGAAATTGTTAAATTGGTAATCGCTAACGGATGGAAGAAAGTAAAATCGTTTTTCAGAGCCGTTTATCCGGATTTAGATATAAAATCCGACGATGATACAAAATTTGAATTCGGCATGAGTAAGCACATGCTAGTAAAGAACAATAGCGGTTCTATTTATGGAATTGCTCAAATTTCAAAATGGTCACTTAAAAAGTCAGAGATTAAATACAACTTCACAAATGAAGAAGGAAAGAAAGCTTTTGCCGAAGACGGTAAAAAACGTCTAGAAAGCGGTAGGGATCGTTCTTGTTTTTATGTTTACATGATTGAAAAAGAACCAAGTGTTGCTGAAGAAGGTGTACTTATTCTTCCTTATGAATCTAATAAATTTGAAAAAATATTATTAGATGTGGAATTAACTAAGATAGGAATTACTCTAAAGACAAATCCAAGTGGTGGCGGTATATATAAAGTTTACTCTTACGATGAAGCAGAGACACAAGTCATGATGTCCCCTTGGGTGAAAGTAACATTACGGAATACGAATTTACAAGGTATCGATGCTCAAACAAATTGGTGGCCGGATTCATTGGTTCGAATTAATGGCCAAGTTGATGAAAGCCGTGTTGTTTTATTAATACAAGCCGATAATACGCCAGCCTTTGAAAACAATGTGGTTCCAGTTACACCGCTTTATATGGGCCAATTAGAAAGTTACGCTAACGATGATACATTAGGTGACGCTTTATGGGCGGGAACCGCATTTGATACAGGTAATGAAGATGCATCACATAAATTCGATTTTAACGACCCGAAACCATATAGAAATGTAGAGTCCTATATGCCTGTTATGAAATCTTATCCACGTTCTCCTGGTAACGGTATTGATAACGTAATAATTAAACGTTCACGATTAGGAGCAAGGTACCAGGCTCATTTTATTGCTTGGAATGTAGCACCTAATGCAATGCCACCAGATCGCGTTGGTAAAGATGGCGGTCAATATTCACTAGCATGGCAATCACAAGATAATGACGAATACAAATATCAATTTAACCCGTCTGTTTATAGCAATAAAGTACATACTTCTCGTGCTTATATTGTTCATCCAGATGAAGGTGTACGTGGATATTTACCTTATATGATCTTATTGTCTCCGTTAGGTCTATTAAATGGCGATAGATTAAAAGTTAGAAAGAATACTTGCCCGGATTCACACGACATTTACAAATTCTTTAATGTAGATGCTATTTCACCAATTACAAAAAGACCTTCTACGGCGTATCGTCCTGCTGGATTAGGTATTTTTGAGAAAACAGTATAAAGGAGTGTACATATATGTGGTTTGATAAAGTCGTATATTTACAAACATTACCGCAAGAATTAGAAAAACTATTTGCTGATAACGGTTGGAAACGAACGCTATTTTTCCAAATTAAGAGCGGCATTTCAAAATTTATTGATGTAAGGTTGTTTGAATCGTTAGGAAGCGATGGAGAACGTAGAAGATTCGGCATAGCAAATGCGTATGACACTGCTGATTCTGATTTCACTGATAGCCGGTTTATTTCTGCAGATTCTCCACTAGGTAAATTAGGGATGGGGGATGGAGTGAAGAAAGACTTCTCTATCCCTGTTTCTCCTGTTCTTGGCCCTTCTGTCATTGTATATGTAAATGGGTTTGAACAAGAGAAGAGTAAATATAAGGTGGATGCAACTACAGGAAAAGTAACATTTACTACCGCTATTGCAAAAGGCGATAAAGTAACATGCGAATATAGATTAGCTACCAACACATACGAGCCAAACAATGACATGCTGCTATTTACTTTCAATCGATACTTTATTGAAAAAGAGATCCTTTCCGGTGATAAATTAGGGGAATTAGGAAAAGGAAATGGAACGAAAAAGAACTTCACATTGCCATTCCCTAACTTTGACGAAAGTAGGACCGTAGTTTACAAGGATAATACTATTGTTGATCCTAGCGAGTATTCGTTCACTGAAACGGAAATTGTATTTAAAACCGCACCTGCAGCAGATACAACAATTAAGATTAGCGGTATTTATTTCTTATTACCAAAAGAAGACGGAACACTGGATACATTAACAGCAAAAACAAGTTTCGATGTACAAAAGATGGAAAGTATTATGGGCGAAGTATATTCTACGATTAATTTTGTGAACCCATCCCCTTATACATCAATTAGTTTTACACCGGAGCAGCGTTTCTCTAAAGAATTAAATCGCGACTCTGTTGTTTATCTGTATGGGAACGCAAACAAGGACCGCTTAATTATGTTTATGCGTGTAGATCCAACACCAAATCCAGTTCGTGCATTATTCGTTCCGTTGTATATCGGAAAATTATATACATTCGATGTTGCACCAAGAAAAAACATGATTATTTTAAGCGGCTGCAGACCAGGCGACCAATTTGTATATTCACCAAATAAGAAAATTGGTAATGCGCCACTTGATTACGGTTCTGATACATCAAACGGAAACGAAACGGTTCAATTATCACAATCAAGTACAGGAGCCATGTACCAGCATCATTATTTAGCTTTCATTACTCATGATATGTCAGTAGATAGTGGACAAGGACGCTTTAATCCATCGGTTTATAGTGGTAAATATCATTTATCTCAAATTTATATTGTGCATCCAAATGATGGCTATGTTGGAAAGCTGGATGATGTATATGCAGTACATCCGAAGAACATCCAACAAGCCGATGAGCTAGAAATTGAAAAAACAGTTGTAGATGAAGTACTTGGACAAGGTGACGGACACCGTAAAGTATTTCATTTAGAACATAAGCCAAAGGGCGAAACGTTAAGATTATTCATTTCATGTAAAGAAGTAGAAAAAACAGATTATGTATACAATGCAGAAGATAAGACCGTTACATTTAACGAAGCACCGGTTATTGGTTCTGAAATCACAGGCGCTTATGAAATGGCTCAATTATATCGTTACACATTACCGACAACGCCCGTTTGTCCTATGACACAAGCGAAAGCAACACCATTTAATCCAATTGGTTTAGCAATCTACAAAGAAGATATTTAAGCATAAGGGGGTAGCAGAAGAATGAGTGAAAAAGTTTATTCTATTGCTTTCCCTTCTATATGTACCAAAGAAAAAAGTCATGTTGTTGTAGTTGGTTCCGGACCAGATCAGAATGAAAAAGTTTATTCTTTTTCTATTACACCAGCAAATACAGAAAACAAAAATGATGTTGATTATCCAATTTGCATTGCTCCTTATGCGAGATATAAGGCTGTTAAAGAAGATAACACAGGAGTAACCGCCACAAAAGTAAGAGCAAAAGGGATTTTAACAGATGTTGTAGAGAATGCATTGCGACAAATAGAGGTAGAAGCCTACATTTCAAATACAACTGATATTGATTTAAATCGAAATATAAATGTGGCCAACATTGAAATGCAGCATTCGCAACGAATGGACAGTATTTCTGTTCAACTAATTTCTGCAGAAGCATCGCAACAACATAGACGAATTTTCGATATAAACCATATCGAAGGGGTAGAGAGCGAAAAACCAAACGAGATAGAGGCAATGGTACACGCTTCTGATGAAACAGATCTTATAACGAATGAATATGAAGCTGCACCGATCATACAGCAGGATTTACTAAAAGGTAAGTTACGTGAATTCGCTGCAGGTGTGGAAGTATTACCAGAATGGGTAAATGTTGCGCGTATTGTATACGGTGAAGGTTTTTATAATGACCTTATGGCCGACAGAGTTACAACGGATTATGAAGCTGTATCAATGCATAATGAAACAAGCGAGATTGTTACCAGGGAGCTAAAAGCTACACATGCAGAAGTTACTTTATCTACTGCAGTTCCGAATTTATTACCTGTATCCATTGTCGAAAATGAAACTGGTGATATACAGCAAAAAGAAATACTTCTTCATGCTCCGGCACAATTCGAATTTGGTGCAAAAGAGCGAGAAGTTAAAGGGATTATAGAAGAATTTGATTTGTTCAATGGTATGGGTATACCGGTTTATCTTCCGGATTATGATTTATTTGCTCGTATGCAAAGAGACATTGAAACATCTATTGCTGCACAATATGAATCGAACCGCTTAGAAGAAATAGAAAGCGTGAACCTGCTCCCTTATGAAAATATAGAAAGCGCGTATTTAATTCGTGATATAGATGTAGAGCAAATTAACCTGGACCACTCTATTCGAACAAAGGAACTTGCTGCAGATGTTATTGCAAGTAATGAAGTAAGCAAGAAAATAAATGTATTTGATACTGAAAGAAATGAATCTGCATCATTTACAAGAACAAAAGCACAGTATGCGAATGTAGATACAACACACGCATTTGAACGTATCGTAGAAACACTTGATTCTGTTTATGCCGATCAACAAGAATTCGCAACTAAAGAAAATGTATTTACTGCAGCTATAGAGGTAGGACAAGAAGTTAAAAATGCTTCACGGGTATTATCTGTTAAAGATATTTCCGGAACTGATGATGCGAATAAATCGCAAAACATATTCGTGATACAGACAATTGTCGCAGAAGAAGCAGAGAGGTTACACGAAATAAATGCCGGTATTTCTACTGCAGGTTATTCTCATCGTATATTAAAAGCATTACAAGGCGTATCGCCAGACGTTACTTTTGCAGAAGTGAAAAATGAGTTGCAAGCAACTGTAGGTGAACTGGATCAAGCAGATAAAGAAGATACTGCAGTACTTACACATGTAGATGCAATTTCTTCATTCGGATTAAAAGAACGCGTACTTATTACCGATGTAAATACTGATGAAGTTGCCAATAAAACAGAAAAAGAATTTCAAGCTAGCATAGAAGAGTTTGATTTATTTGAGGGCCTTGGTATTCCCGTATATCTTCCAGAATTCGATTTGTTCGGCCGTGTTCAAAAAGAACTAGAAACACGTATTGCCTTACTAAATGATTCATCTAAATTATTAAATGTGATGCAAATGAATCTAGATCAAACAATTGAATCTGAAAAAGCAATGAAAGAACATACAACTGCAGTAATTGAAGAAGTAGCTTCTGACATCGTTCTAGTTATTTTAGATGCTGAACACATATCATTAGACGTTTCTTATAAACAGGATACACAGCAAGCTCTTATTACAGAGCAAGAAGCTTTTACTGGTATACGTGAATTTGAGGGCGGAATTATTTCTGATATAACACCAGCTGATAAAGAAGTTATAACAACAGATACAAATGTAATTGAAACTGTAGATGCAGCAAGGGAATCTGAACGATATGCAATCGTTAGTGAATATGAATTATTAGAGCGACAGACTAGCATAGAAGCTGTAAATAATGAAGCAGATACATTTTATAGAGAATATGAATTAGAAAGCGTTACAGAGGAATATGAACGATTTGAACGCACACCAGAACGAGAATCAATTCTAGAGAATAATGAACTATTCAAAATGGAAAGAGTACTAGATACAGAAAAACCAGATGAATTAATAGTTATCGAAAAAGAAAATGATGATCCAAAGTTATGGCTGCGACATAGCCGTCAATCTTGGTGGACAAATTCAAATTGGAAGAAAACAAGATAAAGAGAAGGTGATGGTATGGCGTATATAGGACAAGTACTCAAAAATCCCGAAAGTGGTTGGATAAGAAAAAATTGTCAACCAGCTAATATAGAGACTTTTTTTAAGGGGGTTAACCTTAATGGTTCGAAAGGCTGGTTCGCTGTGGGTAGTGACGAAAATGCAGAAACAGGAAATGCATGGTACGCGACCTCTGAAGTACCTTCTTCAGTGTTATCTTTTACATTCTTTGGTTCAGGATTTCGTATTATTACGGGACATGACGAGGTACCAAAAAGCTCATTTCTTTTGGTTACGGTTGATGGAAGTTCTAGAACCGTTAACCTTTCTGCTCATACATCAAAGTTTACAGTAGTTTATGAAGATTTAAATTTACAAAATAAGGAGCATACAGTGGCAATACGTGCAACTGGAAGTAATACAGGCAGATTTACTTTTCTATATGCAATAGACTATTTAAATTTAGAATTGGAAAAAAAATCTAAGGTCTCACTATACGAAAAGGAAAGTGGAAAAATCTTTGTAAATGATTTTGATACCATAAATCCAAAATGGCTTATGTCGCCATCAAATGCATTTAACAATGCTGTAAAAAAAGGATTCTTACGTATGAATCATTCTGCAGATAAAGACGTTATGCTTTTAATCGATAAACCACAAAGTAACTTTGCAATCCAAGTTATTGCGGATTATGCTCCTACAAAAGAAGGAGATGAAGGTGGCTTACTGATTTATCAAAATGAAAAGAATAAAGTAGAGTTCCTTGAATCCTATTCTGCTAATGGTTCACAAAGCAATAAAGAGTGGATGGCATTATGCAAGGAAGATCAATGGGACTTTTACACAAAGACAGATAAATTTTTTGATTATGTGGATAACGATTCATTAGCAGCAAAAAGAATTGGTGTTGTTTTAAAAAGAGGAACTGCAGAGGGATTTGTACCGCTAGACATCAATAAAATTATTATGACAACAAGCAATATGTTACGTCTGCGCCAACTATATGAAAATTATAAGGTTGTATTAAAAGATACTGCAGATAATATCCTGTCTACTAACATTGTAGCTGCAGCTCATACAGGCATTGATATTCTACTTCCTTCTTTAGAGTTTGAGGGAATCATAGAAATATATGATGAGGAAAACGAACTAATAGCAAAGAAACAAGCTACCTTTTACGGCGGGGATATGTATTGTATGGGTTCATCCCTGCAAATCGAAATGAATAGCGAAGAATTAAATACAACGGTTCCAACAAACTTAGGTTACATGGTGAATAATGAGCGTATTGTAAAAATGACAATCGTAAATGATAACATCGGTGCTGCTACAAATATAAAACTATCCATTCAACAGTACATGGAGAAAGTTGGTTACACCTGGGCGCTTATTTCGTTAGATGGGACAAGCTATTTAAATGAAATACAGATTGATTCAGTAGCCGCACAAAGTACGCGTGATTTTTGGGTAAAGGTTGTTAAGGATACAAATTTCCTAGCATTCGAACCAATTTATTTTAATATTAATCTAAAACATAATTGAGGTGAATACATTATGGGAACTGTAATGAAATTATATAGATATACATCGGAAAGTGAGATTACACCATCAATCCTTATTGAGAGGAATATACAAATTACAATTGAACCAGGAAAAACTCTATATGCTCCACTAGATGTAGGTTGTAACAAATACGATATTCGCACGATTCAAGTTACAAATGATTCAAATGTTGAAGCAATGTTATTTATGTACGATCAAAAAGAGAATGGGAATCAGATATATAAAAGCTTATCTGAAAAAAGAACGTATGATATTTTATCCATTCCTTGCGAGGATAAAGATCATACAAACAAGGTCCATCTTTATATAGAAAATAGGGGCGTAGCAAACTCTACTTTTAATGTTTCTATGAAAGCGATACGTTTAAGTTAAGGAGGAACATACAGAATGACAAATAAAATTTGTAAGTTACACAGACTAGAACGAAGAGAAGTCTTTATGAAGATTATTGATGAAATGAAAAAGGCTGGATGGCAGCAATTAAATGCTGATGCGCCATCAAAAGATAAAATTTACGTCATGTACTCAAGCGGTAACGACGGTATGAAGAACCATTCTATAGAATTACGCCCATTCGATTACGTCACTGCAAGTAGCCAAGATATTATAGCAGGTAACTATCCCCATTTTGATATAAGGAATTCTGCTAATTCTGTTACTGATGCAAGCTTTAGATTAATTGAACGATATGATAAAGAGAAGGATGTTACTTTTGGAGGACCTGGTTCGTTCTATCCATTATGTTTTCATCAAGGGAAAACAACTAACTCCACTAATGTTACTTCTATTGGTAAAGTGATTGTTATGGTGGACCTATATTTATACGTTGATAAAGACATTGTTATCTATTGTGTTTATGAAAACGATGATAATCTTCCAGAACGAAAAGGGAAGACTGTAATAGGATTATTTGGTATTCCAGATGAACAATATCAACAAGAACAATTCACACCTATATCTTCTCCTTTTAGTGTATTGGTGAGCGTTTGTCCAAAATGGGACCCTTATTCAGCACTGGTGGCTGCTAGAAGTAAGCTTATATATGAGGGATTAAAAAATGTTTCTGTTCCTACTTTCATTTGGGATAAGGTATTTTTAAAGGCGCCATCTTTAGAAGGAGATATAATATTTACATCATTTTTTATGGGAGATAACGTAGATGGATTAAGAGCAAAATTTGATGGCCTTTACACATATAGAGGTTCAAATTTTGTAACTGGCGATATCGTTGAAATTTCTCAAGATGGAGAATTGCAGAAATACAAATTATTTAATACCTACTACTCAAGTGTATGGAGTTCATTTCCGGAGTACAACATTGCATTAAGAGTAGAATAAGGCTGGTGATTTTATGACAATAAAAGGAATGATAATTCAACCGAAAACACTGTATACAACCGTACAACGCAAACCCCAAATACACCAAGGTTCAAAATTAGAAATCAGTAACATGTATATTACAGGAGTTAGAGAAACTGCTATACGAAAAGGGGTTATGTTTGATTTCTCCCGAAACGAAAGTAAAACTACTGAAAAAGCAGTAATGAAACCACCACGTACTGAACCACTAGAATACGCGTGGAAGAAAATGAACATATAACTTTATCGAAATTGAGCGTGCAGCAGCAGGCTTTTTTATTTTGGTCAAAATTTGAAAGGAGGTGAGAACTTGGAAAGAATTCACGAACTCATCAAGGCATTGAATATAAGCGATGTTGTTACAAGTACTCAATTTAAAGTAGGTGGTGCTATCGGTGGTGGATTAGGAACAATAATTAATTTGTTATACGGTAAAGCGAACTTAATTTGGATCTCGATTTACTGCTGGATTATCATGCTCGACTGGATTACCGGTAGTAAAGCTTCAAAGCTAGACGGAACATACTCATCACAATATGGAATTGAGGGCATCACGAGAACCGTGGTGCTTTTATCATTACCAGCCCTTGCACATTTATTTGATATTGCTCTAAAACTACCTGATTTCTTTTTCTTCATGGTAGTCGGTGGATTGAGTTACCACATTTTTAATAGTTTCGCAGCAAACTGTGCACGAATTGGCTGGGAAAAATGGATTCCTGCATGGTTATTAGAAAGTGTAGCATCCGAAATTCAAGCGAAGATCCAAAGAAGTGATGCACGAAAAGAAAAACATAATACCAAATAAAAAATACACGCCTTACATAAGGAGAGCATTGTCAAAAGACGGTGCTCTTTTTGTTTGGAAAAAAGGGGAAAATACACAATGAAAAAACCAATTAAACTATTTAGCTCATTATTTATGACTCTATTACTCTTATTCTCGTTTGCTACGGCTTCATTTGCCGATAGAGTACTAATTATCCAAGACTTACCGAAACAAGCATATCGCTACGGTGTAGGCGCTTATGAGGGCGTTGTAGCACATAGTACTGCAACACCAGAAGCACCAGCGATTAACATTCGAAATTATGAAGCTAGAACATGGAGAAATGCATTTGTACATTATGCTGTAGATTGGAACGAAACAGTCCAAATTGCCGATACAAAATATGTTGCTTATGGCGCTGGACCAGCTGCAAATAAAAGATTTGTTCACGTAGAACTTTCTGAAACTAGCAACCCAGATAAATTTAAATCTTCTTACGAGCGTTATGTAAAACTATTAGCTAAGATTTTAAAAGATAGAGGGATTCATCCAAGCAAAGGTTTATGGACACATAAAGATATTACTTACAAATTAGGTGGAACTGACCACGAAGATCCGATTGATTACCTTCGCAGTCATGGTGTATCAGAATCACAATTCAGAGCGGACGTACAAAAGGCGTATGAAGGCTCAACAGTTACAGTTAAACCAAAACCACAAGAACCATCTCAAAACGTTGTAGGTGAAACAGGAGTAGCTTATATTGATGGATTTAACGTAAACCTAAGAAGTGGACCATCAACAAATTATGGTGTTATCCGTCAATTAAATAAGGGAGAAGCATATCAAGTATGGGGAAAACAAGGTGATTGGTTAAATCTTGGCGGTAACCAATGGATTTATAACAACCCATCTTACATTAAATATCAAGGGGAACAAACTACTACTTCAAGTTCTGTAGTAGGAAAACGTGTTGTTTCTAAAGTGGACGACCTTCGTTTCTATGACTCTGCTTCTTGGTCTGATAAAGATGTAGCAGGAACAGTAGATGAAGGGCTTGGATTTACGATTGATGCTAAAGTATCTGTTAATGGTTCACCACAATACAAAGTACACAACAGTAAGGGCACAACATACTATATAACTACAAATGAAGCCTATGTGTATGTGAAGTGAAAAAAGGGCCTACTCTATCATGAGTAGGCCCTTTTTTTGTATTTATTTTAAACGAATTAATTTAACCACCTGTGTGACCGTGCGAGTATTGTACAACTTCTTCAGAGGATACTTGTGTTTCTTTTGGTGTGTTTGCATTTCCTAAGATTAAGGTAAAAGCAGTTAATATTCCTAACGAATAAAGAATTGTTTTTTTCATTTTAGTGCCCCCTTAAATGATTTTTTTCGCTCATTATAGAACATAAATAAAAATACTCACTTGACTTCACATGATCATTTTCACGATAGAATTTTAGTGCTAATTTTTCATTATATTCCTTTACATACTCATGTATATTTTCTCGTTCAAAATATACATTACCTGCTAATACAATTTTTTCTAATTCTTCCGCACATACATCTTTTGCTATTGCTTGTGAAATTTTAAAGTGGTGTTCATATTCTTCATTTTTTAAATCTGTACTTATTTTCAAGCCTTTCTCAAACAACTCTAATGCTTTTTCTTTGTCTCCGATTTTTTCATATTCACATGCTGCAATCAATATAGCCTTATAATCATTTGGTAATTCTTTAATGACTTCTGAAAGTTGACGAATAGCTAAGTCTGATAGCTTTTGGTTTGCGTACATAAAACCCAAATTGTGACGCACATATAAGATAGCCTGTTCTTCTTTTTTCTTTTGGAATATATTCATTGCAGACATAAAAAATTCCTCAGCTGTTTCAAACTCTTTTAAATGTGTACAGATAAGACCAGATACGTTATTGCAATATCCTATATTTAGTTCGTATCCGTTATATTTAGAGAAGATTTCTTCCGCTTTGGACACTTGTTGAAATGCAGGTATATATTGCTGATGGTGACAGTTAAATGTAGCAAGTTTGAAATAAAACTCAGCATGCTCTAACTGATCTGGTATTTCCCTTAATTTTATTTCAGCCTTATCATAGTAAATTTTAGCTAAGTTGTAGTTTCCGATTATCGTCGAATGCATCGCCTTAAAAAAGTAATAGTAGTATATAAGAGAATCATCTGTTGGAATATTAAAAGATTCGATTTTGTAGAAACTATCTTTTCCAATACTTAAACTATCAACTAAGTATTGATGACGAAAATCTAATAGAGAGTAGTATAAAAGTAAATTTTGATCTTCTTCCATATTTTTTATTTTTTTATCAATTTCAGTTTTTAATAGATGTGCATTTCTTAAGCGTCTAGCGCGAATTTCAATGTACCATTCATGCAGCATTTGCATGATTTGTTCATTTGTTTGTGCCTGAACCTCCATACAACAACCTCCTCTTAGAGTAAAAATGTTTATTATTTCCATTTATTTTAACACGCCTTTAGATATATAAATTTTTTAAAACTTGATATAATGTATACAGAATATTCAGTTTTTATTATTGGTATTAAAAAAAACTCTTCAAGTCATGAAAGAGCTCTTTTTTTAACTATATTTAAGAATACAGGTTACTTAACTATTTTTTGCTATTCTGTAGAAAAAAATAACTAACAATGTAATTCCCATTCCTAAAATCATTGATATCAATATTACTAAATCATGTAATACATAGAATGTTAATAAACTCCATAATCCTAAAGTTAAAAAAATTAAGGTTAAAAACAAATTTGGTTTAATGTATTTAAATTTTTTCACATACAGCAGTAATAGCATTATAGGAATAGTATAGATAACAAACATGAGAATGTCTTTTTGATCATCTAGATTCCTAATATCAAATCCCATTACAATGATTACCACTAAAGCAATCAACATAAACGCTATTTCTTTTATTTTTTTCACATTAAACACTATTTTTTTGCAAAAATTCCAAATTTTATACACAAATATATAAAGACATAGTATACTTGGATATATTAACCATATATGGAGGGATTTTATTAAAAGAATTATTGGGATTTTGTTCAGTTTAGTTTTATTGAGGAGTACTCTGGAATTTTAGCGAAAAAACTTTATCAAGAAGGGAATCATGAGAAAGCTAGCCAATATTTTAATATATCTTATGATGCTAAAGAATTACTTCAGAAGGGAAGTGCGTTAAAATGAAAAAATTACTAATGGGATTTTTTAGTTTTGCTGCTGTTTTAACTATTGGAAGTTTTACAGAATCTTTTACATCACAAGCTGATCATGGTAGACCACCTGCACCGGCATACGAATACGGCGATACTTATATTGATCATGGTGAGCATATCTAAAACCAAAAGAGGACGTGATATATACGTCCTCTTTTGGTTTTATTTTAATTACGACCAAAGTATATTTGAAATAATATAAGGGATAATGTTTTAGTATATCAATCCCATCAACAATAATGTCTGGGTGTGGCTTGCTATCAAGAAACTGTCCAAGTGCCAACAGGAAAAAGTGTTAGTTTCTCATATAAATCTCATAATTGAGAATTGGTTTAAATAACCGGTGCAACAACAGCAAAATGGGATTCATATATTTGCACACATTTTGCTCACATTTTGTTCACGTACTATATAAAAAAATATGAAAATCTATAAAAATAATTATTTCGATAAAATTTGTTCTGGATATTAAAAAGTGCCAAAACCCTTGTGGTATAAGGGTTTTGGCACTTTTGTGTTTTTTATATTTTATCAAATAAACAATCCTAAAATTGTTCATTCTTCTCCCAAGATTCAACGATATAATGTGCAATCGTCGGATTGAAGCCTTTACCAACTAAAAACATAATCGCAGCAACTTCTGTTAATGCGTGTTCATGTGATGTATGTTTTGCTTCATTTAAACCGTAATCTACCCATGGTTTTACGAAATCTAGTACGGGTTTCTTGAAAGGTAAAAACTGTGTACCGACAACTTGTTGAATTTGTTGTTGTGTTGGTTCAGTAATTGGTCCAGGTGGCAATATTTGTGGTTGTGTAATGTCTAGTGTTGGTCCAGGCGGTAAAATTTGTGGTTGAGTTGGATCTATTGTTGGTGGTTTAGGTGGTGAGACACGTGCGTCGTAGTTTGGTTGATACATTTGTTGTTGGTATTGCGGTTGTTGTGGTTGAGTTGTGTATGGGTTTTGTGGTGCTGCATATGGATTTTGTTGATATTGTTGTTCTTGGTTTTGTGGTGCTACATATGGATTTTGAGGATATTGTTGTTCTTGGTTTTGTGGTGCTGCATATGGATTTTGAGGATATTCATAATTTGGACGTGCGTCATATGGATTTTGTTGAAATTCAGTTTCTTGGTTTTGCGTTGTTGCATATGGGTTTTCGTCATATTGTGGTTCTTGCTGTTGTAACTCTTGTTCTTCGTATTGTTCTGTGTATCTCTGTTCTTGTTGTTGAGGATACAATGGTTGCCTTGGATAAGGCGGTTGATTATTATAGAACATGTTTATTCCTCCTTCATGATGATGCCTACCACCTAGTGTATGGGCAGACAAGAAAATATGTGATGAAAAAATGCGGGCGTGTTACAATAAGTAACTGGGTGAAGATAAAATGACAAAACAAGAAAAAATCCAAAAAACAATTACTTTTGTAAAACATATTTTAGAAAAAGATGCGAGTGGGCATGATTGGTATCATATTGAGCGTGTACATAAACTGGCGATTTCTTTATCTGAGCAAGAAGGTGGAAATCGTTTTATAATTGAAATGGCAGCATTACTTCACGATGTGGCAGATGAAAAGCTAAATGAAAGTGAAGCAGCAGGAATGAAAAAAGTTTCTGATTGGTTAGAAGAGTTACGTGTTGAAGAAGAGGAAAGTAAACATATTCTTCATATCATCGCCAATATGTCTTATAAAGGTGGCCATGGCGGCACAGTAGAGTCACTTGAAGGGAAAATTGTTCAAGATGCGGATCGTTTAGATGCTCTTGGTGCAATTGGAATTGCTCGTACATTTGCATATGGCGGGGCAAAAGGGAGATTAATGTATGACCCAACTATTCCGCCGCGTGAAGAAATGACGAAAGAAGAGTATAGAAAAAATAATGATCCATCTTTAAATCATTTTTATGAAAAACTTTTGAAATTAAAAGATTTAATGAATACGAATGCAGCAAAACAAGAGGCTGAAATTCGTCATCGTTACATGGAACAGTTTATTGAACAATTTATGAAAGAGTGGAATGCACAAATATGAAAATGTTAACTGTGGAGAACTTATCAAAATCATATGGAGAAAAGCCGTTATTTGATGGATTATCATGTAGTATTACAGAAGGACAACGTGTCGGAATTATTGGTGTAAACGGAACTGGTAAATCGACATTATTAAAAATTATTGCAGGATTAGAAACTCCTGATACAGGTGATATGACGCATTCACGTGGGTATACAATTAGTTATTTATCACAGCAACCAGATTTTGATGAAAAACTAACAGTATTAGAGCAAGTGTTCCATGGTGATACACCTTTAATTCGTCTTCTTCGTGATTATGAAAAAGCGCTATTAAATATTGAAAAAGATCCAAGTAATGAAAAAGTACAGGAACAATTATTTGCAGTGCAGCAACGTATGGATGCAATGAGTGCATGGGAAGCAAATGCAAATGCGAAATCTCTTCTAACGAAATTAGGAATTACAGATTTCACTGCAATTGTTGGAAATTTATCTGGTGGACAGAAAAAACGTATCGCAATGGCACAATGTTTTATTGAAACACCTGATTTATTAATTTTAGACGAGCCTACGAACCATCTTGACCATGAGACAGTTGAATGGTTAGAAGAATATTTAGCAAGATATACAGGTGCGGTATTACTTGTAACCCATGATCGTTATTTCTTAGATCGTGTGACGAACCGTATTTTTGAATTAGATAATGGTAAATTATATAGCTACGAAGGAAACTATAGTACATTTTTAGAAGCGAAAGCACTTCGCGAAGAGCAAGAATTGGCACAAGAATCCAAACGCCAAAATTTATATCGTCGTGAACTTGCTTGGATTCGTCGTGGTGCAAAAGCCCGTTCTACGAAACAAAAGGCGCGTATTCAGCGTTTTGATGAGCTAAAGGAACAAGAAGGACCAGCTGCAAAACAGTCAGTTGATATTGCACTAAGTGGAAGTCGTCTAGGAAAGAAAGTACTTGAGTTAAAAGATGTAACGAAAAAATTTGGCGATAAGACGGTATTACATAATTTTAATCATATTGTGAAACCAGGTGATCGTATTGGAATTATTGGGGCGAACGGAAGCGGGAAATCTTCTCTATTAAATATGCTTGCAGGTAAGTTATCTCCTGATAGTGGTGAAGTTGAAGTAGGACAAACTGTAAAAGTTGCTTATTATACGCAAGAAAATGAAGAGATGAATTTAAATCAGCGTATGATTGAATACATTAAAGAGATTGCAGAAGTTATTCATACAACAGATGGAAAAGTAATTGGTGCATCTCAAATGTTAGAACGTTTCTTATTCCCGACTCATTCACATGGTACACCGCTTGGTAAACTATCTGGTGGTGAAAGAAGACGTTTATATTTATTACGTATTTTAATGGGAGAACCAAACGTACTTTTACTTGATGAACCTACGAACGATCTAGATACACAAACATTAACAGTACTAGAAGATTATTTAGAAGATTTCCCAGGTGTCGTTTTAACTGTATCGCATGACCGTTACTTCTTAGATAAGGTAGTAGATGAACTGTTCATCTTTACTGGCGGAGGCGAAGTGCGTGAGTTCCTAGGTAGTTATACAGATTATTTAGAAATGGAAAAAACGAGAGAACTTATGGAGAAAGCGGAAGTTCAAAAAGAGAAAAAAGTAGTAGAAGAAGCTCCAAAACAACAACGTAAACGTAAACTTTCATACAATGAGCAGCGTGAATGGGAAACGATTGAAGATACAATTGCCGAACTTGAAGAGAAAATTGAGTCAATTGGGGAAGAACTTGCGAAAGTTGGATCTGACTTCACAAAGGCACAAGAATTATCTGAAGCACAGCAGAAAACAGAAGAAGAGCTAGAAAAAAAGATGGAAAGATGGAGTGAACTATCAGACATCGTTGAAGGATTAAAATAAAAACAAGCTGCATATATTGAAAAGTAAAGAGAAAAACTTTACACTATTGGTAGAACCTATTTTAGGAGGGAAAAAATGAGAACATCTAATCCAATGTTGAAAAAAGAGGCATTCCGTAAAGAGGGAGCAAGCGCTTCTGCGATGACGATTGGCGGAACAGTAGGCAAAACGTTCATTATGCTTATCTTGCTACTTGCAACGTCTGTCTATTCATACATACAAATGATGCAGGGGACGATGAAGATGCCAGTATTAATTGGTGCTTTAATCGTTGCGGCAATCATCGCATTTGCGTCTATGTTCTTCCCGCGTATTTCACCTTTTGGTGCACCAATCTATGCAGCGGTAGAAGGGGTTGTGTTAGGAAGTATTTCAGCAGTTTATACAATGAAATTTGGCGATTCTATCGTTTTAAATGCTGTATTACTAACAATCTCAATTCTATTTGCAATGTTAGTGTTATATGCAACACGCGTAGTAAAAGTAACGGATAAATTCCGTACAGGCGTTATGGCAGCAACACTTGGAATTATGGTTATGTATTTAGTCGTATTCCTACTAAATATGTTTGGTGTAACTGTTCCATACATTCACCAAGGTGGTACAATCGGTATTATTATTAGTGCAGTTGTTATCGTAGTTGCTGCATTAAACTTATTACTAGATTTCGATTTAATCGAAAATGGTGTACGTAGTCAAGCTCCGAAATATATGGAGTGGTATACTGCGATGGGACTAATGCTTACATTAGTATGGTTATACTTAGAAATTCTTCGTTTCGTTTCTTACTTTACGAAAAATGACTAATAAAAAAATCCTGCATGAAAAATGCAGGATTTTTTTATTTTTAAAGATAAATTGATTTTATGGTATAATATGGATATTGGTAACTTGAGTTAAGGGGGGATGGAATATGATGAAAGAGAAGAAAGTGATTATGAAAAAGCTATTTTCTAAAAGTTTTTTCATAGAACTAGATGATGCTTTAACGTATCCATCATCAAAAGTCATTACTTCAGCAATAGAGAGATATGCGGCTGAATGCAATGAAAGACTAAAATTTGAGAGTAAAGTTAAACCGATTACTTTCTACTTAGAAAATGTAATGTACCGTGCTGAAATAAAGATGGCTCGCGGAGGATATTACATATCTTGTACTGAAGTGTAATAAATTTTGAAACTATACATGTTTGAACTATGTATGGTTTCTTTTTTTGTTTTGTAAGGTCCAAAATAATACTTTCTACTTACGGATATATCATTTTGTGCTTTTTACCATTCAAACATTTCTCCTTACAATGAAGAAAAACATGTGAGGTGGTATAACTTATGATGAATCGAGTTGTATTAATCGGTAGATTGACAAAGGAGCCAGAATTATACTACACAAAACAAGGCGTCGCTTATGCACGAATATGTGTTGCGGTGAATAGAGGATTTCGAAATAGTTTAGGTGAACAACAAGTCGATTTTATTAATTGTGTCGTTTGGCGCAAATCGGCTGAGAATGTAGCTGAATATTGTAAGAAGGGATCGCTCGTTGGGATTACAGGGCGTATTCAGACTAGTAATTACGATGATGAACAAGGCAAGAGAATATATAGAACTGAAGTTGTGATTGAGAGTATTACCTTTTTGGAGAGAAGGCGGGAGGGGGCATCGTAATAAAAGGTGATTTTAAGTAATAGCTTCGGAAAAAATTGTGGAAAGTATTTTAATAAACTTAAAGAGGGGATACCGCCAGCTTTTTTGAAAAAACAAGTAAAGAGTATACAAAATTTTAGAACGTTTTTTGGCTAATCCAGTAACAAACGAGAATCGTAAAACCCATCACAGGATAGGAATGTATAAAAAGATGAATCGAGTGATAGAAAATAAAAAAAGGGATTCCTTCTGAGCGTAAGGAATCCTCCTTTTTGTTGCTACCGATAATGAGACGTTATGTTAACTTTACATGAATATGTTATACAATAGATAAAAAAGAGATGGGGAGAACAATGAGTATAAACTATCCATTTAAACCAAAATCAAATCGTTATTTAGTACCAGGACAATTTTGGACTATTCCTTTAGATAACAGTAAATTTGCATGTGGTAGAGTAATTGAAACAGATCCAAATAGTAGAAGGGGATTTTTAGCAGGTTTGATGGACTGGATCGGAGATAGCCCACCTATGGCTGAAAATTTAAAAGGTTGTAAAACGTTAATACAAATAGATGTTCATATTAAAACCATTCATGAAACAGCATTGGATGGTTTTATAAGTGGCTATCGTTCATTAGAATTAGATGGAATTGAAACAGAGTATTTCACTTCACAAATGGTTCATGATGAGAATTGTATGTTAATGAAAGGATATTCAGTACTTAGACAGGCGACCAAAGAAGAAGCAGATACGTATGATCAGTTCGGTTACGCAGGTTACATGATGATTAAATGTTACGCAGAAGATTTATTAGCAAATAAATAACTTCCAATAACGAAAAATATGTAAATAAGCTATCCATATGGATAGCTTATTTACATATTTTTTTGTTTAGCGTGTTTTTTTCAAAAATAATGGCGATGCCTCAAGAAATGGATAAAAAATAAAAATCATCGGAAACGAAAGCTTTTAAAATCCCGTTCCTAATTTAAAATGTAAAAAGAATGAAATAGTATGGTAGCGGGAAGAAAGTAGTAAAATTAAGCATCCGAGTAGGAGTATAGAGTGATAACATGTTACAATACAGCTAAGAACATGCAATAAAGGAGAGTTTTTTACGTGAAGATTAAAGCAATTGAACCGACGCCAAGTCCAAATACAATGAAAGTTATTTTGAATGAAGTATTACCATCAGGAGCGCGTAATAATTATACTAATGAAAATAAAGAACAAGCACCAATGCAAGTGCAAGAAATTTTGAAAATTGAAGGCATTAAAGGTGTGTATCATGTAGCCGACTTTTTAGCAGTGGAGCGAAATGCGAAGTATGACTGGAAAGTTTTATTACAACAAGTTCGTGCTGTTTTCGGCGAAGAAGTATTGGAAGAAAGTGAAGAACAACAACTTGCTCATTTTGGAGAAGTGAAAGTGTTTGTTCAAATGTTCTTTACAATTCCAATGCAAGTAAAGTTAACAGATGGAACGACGGAAGAACGTGTTGGTTTACCAGATCGTTTTAAAGAATCAATTATGAAAGTGCAAATGTCTGCACCAAACGTTGTAAAAGAGCGTAAATGGGTAGAACAAAGTACACGTTACGGTAATTTTGAAGAAATCGGGAAAGAAGTAGTGGAAGAGATTGTTGCTGCTTATTCAGAAGAACGTGTAAATGAAACGGTTAAAGAATTATTAAATCAAGCAGGTGCTGTTGAAGTAACGATTCAAAAGCGTGAGCCATATAAAGTAACAGAAGAGATGATGAAAGATTCTGACTGGAAAAACCGTTTTGCAGCATTAGAACAAATGGATCCTACTGAAGAAGATATTCCAGTGTTGAAGATGGCGTTAGATGATGAAAAAGTTTCAATACGCCGCTTAGCAACAGCGTATTTAGGTATGGTAAAAGGTGATGAAGTATTACCGTTATTATATAAAGCGTTGTTAGATCGCTCTGTAAGTGTTCGCCGTACTGCAGGAGATTGTTTATCAGATGTAGGTGATCCGGCAGCGATGTTCGTTATGATTAAATCTCTGAAAGATCCAAGCAAATTAGTACGCTGGCGTGCAGCGATGTTCTTATTTGAACTTGGAGATGAAAGTGCGATTCCAGCATTAAAAGCAGCGCAAGATGATCCAGAGTTTGAAGTAGCGATGCAAGCACGTCTAGCATTAGAGCGTATTGAAGGCGGAGAAGAAGCAAAAGGTTCTGTATGGAAACAAATGACGGAGTCACGTAAAGGGGAATAATGTATGATTGTTTTCTATGATAGTTGGTGTCCGATGTGTACGGCCGTTGCAGAACGTACGAAAAAATTAGATAAAAAGGGTAAGATGAAATTTGTTTCATTTCGAAATGAAGATGTAGTTGAGAAGTATGAGCTTTCTCAAGAACTACAAAGTAAGATGGAACAAAGACTGTATATTTTTAAAAATAATAAGTGGTATGACGGTATTCAGAGCATAGATGTATTAGCAAAGGCCGTTCCATCTTATTGGTTTGCAGTTCCTTTTATAAAGCTATCTATCGTACTTGGTTTTGGAAGTAAAGTATACGATTATATCGCTAATAATAGAAAACTTGTTCCAGTGGGACATTGCCGCGGTGGGGTTTGTGAAATCCCTACAAAAAAATGAAATCATCGTTATCTTTCTTTTGCACCTATTAATAGAGCGTGATATGATGAATTTGGAATGAAAGTTGAAGGAGAGATTACAAGATGTCAAATGCTTATGAAGAATACATGCGCCAAATGGTAATCCCAATGCGCCAAGAGTTAGTGCGTTCTGGGTTTGAAGAGTTAACTACAGAAGAAGCTGTAACAGAATTTATGGAAAATACATCAGGTACAACTTTAGTAGTTGTAAACTCTGTTTGTGGTTGTGCAGCTGGTTTAGCACGTCCATCAGCAGGTCAAGCGGTTGTTCGTGCTGAAAAACAACCTGATCATCTTGTAACTGTATTCGCAGGTCAAGATAAAGATGCTACCGCAAAAATGCGTGAATACTTCGGAGAAATCCCTCCATCTTCACCATCTATGGCATTATTAAATGGAAAAGAAGTTGTTCACTTCATTCACCGTCATGAAATTGAAGGTGCAACTATGGACGAAATTATTACGAACTTAGAGCAAGCTTTCGAAAAGAATTGCTAAAGAAGGGGGAGAGTAAATCTCCCTCTTTTCTTTATATAGAGGTGAAAGAATGATAGTAACAACAGCAGGAAGAACAAATAAAGAAATGACAGCATATGCAAAGGAGGTAGCAGAAGAATTAAATCGTTCTTTTATTTTACGTAATGATATACCAGTGCATAAATTACATGAGCAGTATGAACAAGATGTACTTGTCGTAGGAAAGAACCGATTAGCTATTTATCCGAAAGGTACGGAAGAATCATTTTTCTTTCATCCGAACTCAGCGATGTTTCGTGTGAAAAGGTTAATGCGTGGAGAGCACGATCCGTTTGTACAAGCTGCTAAATTAGAGAGCGGAATGACAGTGTTAGATTGTACGCTCGGTATGGCATCAGATAGTATTGTAGCTAGTTATGTTGTTGGTGAAAGTGGAACAGTAACAGGACTTGAAGGCAATGAATATATGGCTTATATCATGAAAAATGGTTTGAAAACATGGTCTTCATCTGTTTCTGAAATCGATGAAGCAATGCAAAGAATCCTAGTAAAGCAAACGGAGCATTTTTCATTTTTAGCGCAATGTGAAGACGATAGTTACGATGTCGTTTACCTTGATCCTATGTTTGAAGAAACTGTCATAGAATCTGACGGAATTAAAGGATTAAAACACTTCGCTTTGTATCATGATATTACTGATGAAACAATTGCGGAGGCGAAGCGAGTGGCGAGAAAGCGTGTCGTATTAAAAGATCATTTCCGTAGTTCTAGATTTGAAAAACACAATTTTCACGTATACAAAAGAAAAAGTGCTAAGTTTCACTTTGGTGTAATTGACCCTTGCTAATTGTTTGAAAAGATGTATAATAAGCAATAATTAATTAAATATACTGTCTGTGATGAAGAGAGTAGTCTTTTTTAGAAGGAAAGCGAGCTGGGGATGGTGTGAGCCTAGTACGGAAGAAAAAGATGAAGCGCACTTCGGAGATGCTTCTTGAACGAATAGTAGAGAAAGCCGAGGCCCCCTGTCCTCGTTATAAACGGGAAAGTGGTTCGTAACGAACAACAAGGGTGGTACCACGGGTTAAAACTCGTCTCTTTTTTAGAGACGAGTTTTTTGTGTTTTAAAAAATAAGGAGGTTAAATCATGGATTATAAAATGCAGTTTGCGGAAAGTTTATCTAATATTTTCACGAATGAACTAACGCAAAAACAAATTTTAGATTTAATTGAAACACCGAAACAAGATGAATTTGGAGATGCAGCGTTCCCATGCTTTTCATTAGCAAAGAAATACAAAAAAGCACCAGCTATTATCGCAAAGGAAGTTGCTGAGAAATTAAATAATCCGTTTTTTACGAAAGTAGAAGCCGTTGGTCCTTATGTAAATGTGTTTTTCAATCGTGAAACTGTAAGTGATGCAGTATTAAAAACGGTTTTAGCGGAAAAAGAAGAGTTCGGTCAAAACCACTTTGGCTGTGAAAAAACAGTAGTAATTGATTATTCCTCTCCTAATATCGCGAAACCTTTTTCGATGGGGCATTTACGTTCTACAATGATAGGAAATTCGCTGAAACATATCGCTGAAAAATGTGGCTATGAAGTTGTAGGAATCAATTATATTGGTGATTGGGGAACGCAGTTTGGAAAATTAATTACCGCATATAAAAAATGGGGAAATGAAGCAGTAGTTAAAGAGGATCCAATACGTGAATTATTTAAGTTATACGTTCAATTCCATGAAGAGGTAAAAGACGACGAAGAACTAGAAGAAGAAGGGCGTGCTTGGTTTAAGAAATTAGAAGAAGGTGATGAAGAAGCTGTTGAGCTTTGGAATTGGTTCCGTCATGAGTCCCTTAAAGAATTTTCTCGCATTTATGAACTTCTCGGTGTTGAATTTACTAATTTTCAAGGAGAAGCATTTTATAATAACTTAATGGAAGATTTTATTGGGATTTTAGAAGAGCATGATTTGCTTGAAGAATCAGAAGGCGCATTAGTCGTTAATTTAGAAGAAGAAGGAATGCCGCCCTGCTTAATTAGAAAATCAGATGGTGCGACGATTTATGCAACGCGTGACTTAACAGCAGCTTTATATCGTCAAAACACTTATGGGTTTGATAAAGCGCTATATGTTGTTGGTCCAGAACAAAGCTTACATTTCAATCAATTTTTCACTGTATTAAAAAAACTTGGCTATACTTGGGTTGATGGTATGGAACACGTACCGTTTGGCTTCATTTTAAAAGATGGTAAGAAAATGTCGACACGTAAAGGAAGAGTTATTTTACTCGAAGAAGTACTTGAGGAAGCAATTGAACTTGCAAAACAAAATATTGAAGAGAAAAACCCAAACTTAAAACAGAAAGAAGAAGTAGCAAAGCAAGTCGGTGTAGGGGCAGTTATTTTCCACGATTTAAAAAATGAGCGTATGCACAATATTGAATTCTCATTAGAAAACATGCTGAAATTTGAAGGAGAAACAGGCCCGTACGTACAGTACACACATGCACGTGCTTGCTCTATTTTAAGAAAAGAAAGTGTAGAATTTGAAACATGTACGTTTGCTTTAAAAGATGATCATAGCTGGAGTGTCGTAAAATTACTTAATAAATTCCCGCAAGTAATTGAAGCAGCTTTCAATAAAAATGAGCCATCAATCATTTCGAAATATGTATTAGATGTAGCACAATCATTCAATAAATATTACGGTAATGTTCGTATATTAGAAGAGAGCGAAGAAAAAGACAGCAGACTCGCATTGGTTTATGCTGTGACGGTTGTACTAAAAGAAGGATTACGTTTACTTGGGGTGGAGGCACCTGAGGAGATGTAGCATAAAAGGTGTATGTATCATTACAGATATGTATGCCTTTTTATTTGGTATAGGAGCCATGTAAGTAGTAATCTCACTTTATTAAACTAATTTCTGGGGGAATTAAAATGTAGGAATGTTTTTGTTAAATGGAGAATTGTAAGGGGTGTATATAAAAGGAGGCGTTAGACGTTGGAAACATACGATTGGAACAGTAAACTAGCGTATTTAAAAAACACGAGAGATTTATATTACAATAGCGATTATGTAAGTTTTCTAGTGAATTCAGTTTGGAAGATTTCTGATCCAGTACATGTTGTTGATTATGGCTGTGGATATGGTTATTTAGGGTTAGTTTTGTTGCCGTTACTTCCAGGTGGATCAACATATACAGGCATTGATAACGGAGAAGCATTAATAGCTGAAGCGAGAGAGTTGTTTCGTTCCCTCCCGTATGAATCAGAATTTATTGAGGAAGATGCTACAGAAATTGAACTGAACGATAAATACGATATAGCAATCTGTCATGCTTTCTTATTACATATGAGTTCGCCAAAAACGATGCTACAAAAAATGATACATTCAATTAAAAAGGGCGGAAAAATAATCTGTTTTGAACCACATTGGATATCAAATATGTCTTCATACTCTTTAGATGGGGAGAAACAATCGGAATTTATTCAGCTAGGTGTTTTGCAGAAATTATTTGAAAGTGATACGCAAAGAAATGGTAAAGATGGCAATATAGGCATGAAAATACCGATATATTTAAGTGAATTAGGTGTGAAAAATATTGAATGTAGAGTAAGCGATAAAGTGAACTTTTTAGATTCAAATATGCATCACAATGATAAAAACGATTTGTATCAATCATTAAAAGAAGAGGGGATTGCAGGTGATCCGGGTGATAAGCAACAATTTGTAGAACGTTTAATAGCCAGAGGATTAACATATGATAATGCGCTAGCTCAATATGAAGCTGAACTACGATTTTTTAAAATATTTCATGTGTATTCTTCTTTTGTATACGCTCCCAATATGAAAATTACATTTGGTGACATAGTTTGTTAAAAGGTATGATGTATAAGGATTGTCGTTTAATGTCGATAAGTCGATATTCGACATATAATCGCTGATAAATGTTAAGAATCGGTCGATATAATTTGAAAATCGCCGATAAAATGAAAGAATCGCTGATATATTTGAATTATCGCCGATATAATTTTATGTACTGATTTCAGCTTCTACAAGATAAAAAACCGCATGTTACGTTATTCCGTATAATTAAACAAAATACAGAGAAAAACAATCATTTTTACTATATTTTGTTATAAATTTGAATAATATTAATTAATACCATCCATTATAAGAGATTTTAGTTGAATACATACTATATGGTGTGTAAAATCTAAGCAAGTAGCAGTATAAATATAAATTCGAGGTGAATGCATGCTAGATTTTAAGCAGTTAGAAGCGTGTTTGAAAGATAAGAGATTTGTAGACGGATTACAGGAAATAAATAATGAAATTGCATATATAAAAGAAACGAATACTTTATCCTATGTGAAGAATTGGCTTGCCAATATTCCTTCGCATAAGGAGTTTGATATATTAATTCGCCTTACTGATGAAGGGCTTATGCACCAATACAGTTCATTTCTCATTCGCTACGCTTATAAAAAATTCCCAAATATGAGAACGCTCTCTTTATATTGTGATGAGTTAATTGATGAGCGAAAAATTCTTGAAGCAGAGCAGTTGTTAAAATCTTCTTTAGAAGAGTTAGGTAAAGAAGAAATAGATGCAGATTTTTTAGCGAAAACATATTTTACGTTAGTACGATGTCTTTTAGAAATGAAACGAAACGAAGAAGCGCTAATGTATATGAAAAAAGCAGAGGAGTACAGTACACGTGCAGTCTTTGATAAATGGGGCTACGTTTATATGCATACAGGTGAATGGGAGAAAGCGGAAGAACAATTTATTGCTGGCATACAGCATGAAGATTGTGAAGAGTTATCTACCTATTTATTATCACAATTGTATGCGAATAAAGGGGAACAAAAACGTGCAATACAGTTAATTGATGATGCGATTGTAAAGTTTCCACAAGTACCATATTTTCATTTTGAGAAGGTAAAGTATTTATTAGATTTAGAGCAATATGAAGAAATGTTAGCGGTAATAGATAACATAAATACTCAGCTGCCATATCATGCCTATAATACTTACTTTGTACATTTACGTGCAGAAGCGTTGTACAAAATGAATAAGTTTGCAGATTTACAAAAGCTATTAAGAGAAGAAAAGAGTTTAAAAGAATCTTTATATCATAATTTAGAAAAAAATCCGGATGGAAAAAAGGTTCACTTGCCGATAGTTCCTATTGTACAAAAGGATAATTATTGTGTTCCGACAAGTTTAGAGATGATGTTGCGTATATGGGGAGAGAAACGTACACAAGATGAAATAGCAGAGTTTATTTTTGATATGACAGGTTCGAAGTTTTCAGATACTGTTTCTTATTTAGAAGAATTAGGTTATGAATATCGTTATTTTAAAGGGAATGAAGAGAATTATAAGAGACTGATTGACGAAGGAATTCCTGTTTTATTAAGTATAGATATTGAGCATGCTTCACACGTACAAGTTCTATCTGGATATGATGATACATTGCAAGCTTTCTATGTTCAAGATCCAAACTTTATAGAACCAGTTCTTGTGGAATATAGTAAATTACAAGAAAAATATCGTTATACAGGCTGTTTAGCAATCACGTTTGTTCCGAAAGAAAAGAAGGAGCAACTAGCGTTTCTAAGTGAAGAAGAAAATCGTTATTTTAAATCTATTTTTTCTCTTACGGATCATTTAGATGAACATGACAAAGAGGGAATTAGTAACTTAGTACAATTTTTAAAAGAAACGAGTGATAATCCAAATACGTGGTTATATACGATAAAGCACTTAGATGTTGAAGTAGATAAAGAATTTATTTTATATTGTATCGATAAGTTAATGGAAAAGTTTCCGAACTCGGACTTTGTTAAATTGCATGGTGCACAGTGTTTTATTCGTCTTCAGGAAGTAGACAAAGCCGAGCAAATGCTGACAAGCGTTGAGAAGAAAAATAATCGTGCATTATATCATTTGATAAATGGAAGATATGCTTTTGAGCAGGAAAGTTATATAGAAGCAATTTCAAGCTTTCGTTCATCGTTACAATTAGACGCAGATCAGCCTATTGCTTGGAGTTTTCTCGCTTTATCCTATATGTATATTGATCAATCTGAAAAAGCATTGCAATACTCTCAAGTTGCGTTAGAGCGTAGTCCTGAAAGGTTTACTTTAACGAATCACGGTATAATATTAATAGATTTAGAAAGATATGAAGAAGCATATGAAATCTTTAATGACTTGTTAAAAGAATATAAATATGAAGCACATGTATGGTATGAACGAGCGAGATGTGCACATCAACTAGGAAAATTATATTTAGCAATAAAAGGGCTTAAAGTAGCGATTCATTTGGATAGTAATGCACCTTACATTTATACAAAACTTTCGGAAATATACGAATCTGATTTGAAGGATGAGGAAAGTACGAAAGAAATTTTATTAAACGGTATTGAGAATTGTGATGATAAAGCATCTCTTTACGTAAAATTAGGTGACTATCATTTTCAAAATGATAGCTTGGAAGAAGCAGAAGTATTGTATAAGCGTGCTTTAGAAGAAAATGATGAGGATGTTTATTCTCACTTCGGACTTACACAAGTTTATATGGCAAGAGAACAATACAAGGAAGCAAAAGAATATATTCTTGGTCTTGAGAAGCAAATTGAAAAGAGCCAAGATTTCCTCATGAATGCAGGAATGGTTTTATGGGATGCTGAAATTGAACTTGGTGGAAATGAAGAAGGGTTTAAAGTAGCGCTATCTAAGTTAGAAAATGGTATAAAGAAAAGTGATTATAATGTAGCAAGTGCGTTAGATGAATATGTGAATCGAATTAAAGGAACGGAATTTGTACAACGAGGTATAGCGTTTTTAAGAACGTTACACAAAGAAAGAAATGAAGTAAGTGAGTACGGTTGTTATGCAGGTATTTTATATGAATCTATTGGACAGTACGGCCAAGCGATGAAAAGATATAGTAAGGCGATAGAACAAAAGGAAACGGCATTACCGTATTACCGAATTGGTGAAACACTTATGGCATTAGGACAATTGACGGAAGCAAAACAAGCGTATGAAACATGTTTAGAGCTTGATGGGAATTTCGTAGGTGTACATTTACAGCTTGCGGAAATATACGAAAAAGAAGAAAACCGTTTTAAAGAACAAAGTCATATGGTTCAGGCGATGAAAGAAGAGCCGTTGCATATTAATATGGAATATTTGGCACAGCTTTCAGTAGATATGAATCTTCAGGAAGAATTGTTGACTGAACTAGAACAATTAGCGGAAGAAGTACCTGAAATATGGCGTTTAGATGCGATTGCATATGTGCATGGTGCGATGAATGAAATAGATAAAGAACAAGAACAGATTGAATACGCGCTACAATTAGATGGTGAGCATATAGAAGTTCTATATCATTATGCAAAAGTATTAGTGAAAAAAAGAAATGTAAAAGCAATTGAAGTTGCAATGAAAGTAATACAAAAAGATTTTGATAATGAACGTATATTTGATGTTTATGTAAAAGCAGTAGAGCAACATAAAAAATTGTCTAACATACGAGATTTTCTTCATACGTTAAAGGTGAAAAAAGCAGAAAGAAGTACAGCATTCATGTATGCTGCAGCTGCGGTTACGGAAATATGGATTGAACGCCAGCTGCATGAACAGCCGAAACGATCTATCATTACGAGAGCTTTTTATCGTATGAAAAATCGTGCGAAAGAAATTTCAATGGTTACTATGATAATTGATTTATATGAAATCTCTTTAAAGTTAAATCCGAAAAATAGTATGGCAGCACAGCGATTTGCGCTATTTTATGAGAATGTAGAGATGAATAAAGAAGCGATAGACATTCTGCACACCTCACTAGAAAATAAATGGGATTATGAAGTAGCGAAGCAACTTGTAAATCTTTTCGTTGAGTGCGAGGAAGAAGATATGTTAAGAGATGCTTTGGAATTAACGAAGCAAATGGTTCGAGAACTACCAGATGATTATGATACTCTTCTTCTGCAAGCACAAGTATTCTTTAAAGCAGGGGAAGAAAGAAAAGCAGAAAAGATTACCTTACAATTAACGGAGCAAACACCGTTCGTAAGTAGAGCATTTCTTGCTTTAGGAGAAATATATCAAAGTCAAGAAAGGTTTGAAGAGGCAATTCAAGTATTAGAAAATGCTTCTATACATCATCCAAATGAAACAGTAATTCTTCTTTCTTTAGCGTCTTCATATCATGGTGCCGGCCAAACACTAAAGGCAGAAAAAATAACAAATGAAGTATTAACAATGGATGCAAGTGATTTGTTAGCAAGATATGATCGTGCTTGTTATTTAGCACAGTTAAATAGAAATGAAGAGGCGAAGGAAGAGCTTGAAATTGTCCTTCGTGAGGATGACTCGGGATTCTTTGCTGAACTTATTGAGGATGATGAAAATTTAGCAGCATTGCGAGAATTTGAAAAGTAATTGTATAAGAATAGGGGATAAGGATAAGAATATATTTTGAATTAGTTGACAATTAGTTGTCAAATGGCATAAAATAACTTTTAATAAAGTATACAAATCTGAAGACGAGAAAGAGTAAAATAGTGAACTGTTCTCCAGAGAGCCGGTATATTGCTGAAAGCCGGTGGGCAGAAGTTATTTGAAAATCATCTCCGAGGAGCCGAGGCTGAAAGTGAGTAAGCCCGGACGGATGTCTACCGTTACAAAGAACACGTATGATAGTACGTTGCTAAGCGCTATTAGTGAAAAGCTAATAGAATTAGGGTGGTAACGCGGGTAAACCCGTCCCTACTTCATAGGGGCGGGTTTTTTGTGTGCTTTTAAAACATTCAAAGGAGTGATTGTAGATGAAGAAAGTAGATGTAAAAGAGTCAGCTGTAGGGAGAGAAACACGTATTCGTAAGCAGTGGAACGAACAAAGCATTTTTGAACAATCAATTCAGAATCGAGAAGGCGCGCAATCGTTTGTGTTTTATGAAGGGCCACCAACGGCGAACGGTTTACCACACGTCGGCCATGCACTTGGTCGGGCAATTAAAGATTTAGTAGCAAGATATAAAACGATGGCTGGTTATAAAGTAGTAAGAAAAGCAGGATGGGATACACACGGTTTACCTGTAGAACTAGGCGTTGAGAAGCAACTTGGTATTTCTGGTAAAAATGAGATCGAAGAATATGGCATTGAACCATTTATTCAAAAGTGTAAAGAGAGTGTTTTCACATATGAAAAGCAGTGGCGTGAATTCACTGAAAGTATTGGTTATTGGGTAGATATGGATGATCCATATGTAACTTTAGAGAATCCATATATCGAAAGTGTATGGCATATTTTGGGGACGATCCATGAAAAAGGATTGTTATATAAAGGACATAGAGTTTCACCATACTGCCCAAGCTGCCAAACCTCATTGAGCTCACATGAGGTTGCACAAGGGTATAAAACAGTAAAAGATTTAAGTGCAACTGTGAAGTTTAAAGTGAAAGATAGTGAAAATGAGTATTTCTTAGGTTGGACAACGACACCTTGGACACTTCCAGCAAACGTAGCGCTTGCTGTCCATCCAAATATGGAATACGTTAAAGCAAAACAAGAAGGTCATGTATATATTGTTGCGAAAGAACGTGTACAAGAAGTATTAAAAGAGAATTATGAAGTATTATCTGTTCATAAAGGCGAAGAATTATTAAACACATCTTATGCAGCCCCATTTCCGATGAAAGAAGTTACAAATGGTTACCGCGTTATCGCAGCAGATTTTGTAACAGCAGATAGTGGTACAGGACTTGTTCATATTGCTCCAGCATATGGAGAGGACGATTATAGAGTCGTTCAAAGTGAAGGATTGTCATTCTTGCACGTTGTAGATGAAAAAGGTGAGTATACAGAAGCAGTACCATTTTTGAAAGGAAAATTTGTAAAAGATTGTGACGTGGATATCGTTCGTTATTTAGCGAAGGAAGGTTTACTGTATCATAAAGAAAAATATGAACATAGCTATCCGCATTGCTGGCGTTGTGATTCACCACTACTTTATTATGCAGGAGAAAGTTGGTTAATCCGAACAACTGCAATTAAAGATACATTTTTACAAAATAATGATTCTGTTACTTGGTATCCGGATCATATGAAACATGGACGATTTGGTAAGTTTTTAGAAAATATGGTGGACTGGAATATTAGCCGAAATAGATATTGGGGAACGCCATTAAACGTATGGGAATGTGAAAGTTGTAATCATCAGTTCGCACCGAAAAGCATTGCTGAATTAAGAAAGCATAGTACGAACGAAACACCAGAAGATTTGGAATTGCATAAGCCTTATGTAGATGAAGTGCAAGTCTGCTGCGGGAAATGCGGAGGAACAATGAATCGTACACCAGAAGTAATTGATGTTTGGTTTGATAGTGGTTCTATGCCATTTGCACAATATCATTACCCATTTGAAAATAAAGAGTTATTTGAAGAGCAGTTTCCAGCGGATGTTATTGCAGAAGGAATTGATCAAACACGCGGCTGGTTTTATAGTTTATTAGCAGTCTCAGCACTGTATACAGGAAAAGTACCGTATAAACGAGTGTTATCATTAGGGCATGTCTTAGATGAAGAAGGACAGAAAATGTCTAAAAGTAAAGGGAATGCACTAGACCCAGTTGATTTAGTAGATAAGTTTGGTGCAGATGCGCTAAGATGGGCTTTACTTGTTGATAGTGCCCCGTGGAATGCGAAGCGTTTTTCTGAAAGAACAGTACTGGAAGCGAAATCTAAATTTGTAGATACATTAGTCAATGTGTATAGCTTCTACGTTTTATATGCAAATTTAGATGAGTATAATCCGAAAGAAACGTATAATGTAAAGCTTACGAAATTAGACGAATGGGTATTATCAAGATTGCATAGTACAACGAAAAAAGTGAGAACAGCACTTGATGATTATCAATTTACGAATGCAGCTCGTGAAATTGCAGCACTTGTAGATGAAGTGAGTAACTGGTATGTAAGACGCTCACGTAATCGTTTCTGGGAATCTGGTATGAACGCTGAAAAAGCTGCTGCGTATGAGACACTTCATGAAGTACTTGTAACAATTAGTAAATTAATTGCACCATTCACACCGTTTGTCGCGGAAGATATTCATCTTAATTTAGAAGGAAGCAGCGTTCATTTAGCCGATTATCCAGTTGTAAATGAATTACTACTTCAGCCGAAATTAGAAGCGGAAATGGATGCTGTTTTACAAGTTGTTGAACTTGGAAGAAGTAACCGTAATCAGCATTCTTTAAAAGTAAAACAGCCGCTAGCAGAACTTGTATTACTTGAGCATAACGAGAATGATATGGATTGGGAATCTTATCGTGATATCGTTATGGATGAGTTAAATGTAAAAGCGTTCCATGTTGAACTCGATGAAACAAAATACACATCATATCAATTGAAGCTTAATTTTAAAACAGCGGGGCCGAAGTTCGGTAAAAATGTGAATGCAGTGAATGGTTGGCTAAAACAATTATCACAAGAAGAAGTGCAAAACTTTGTATCAACAGGAAGAGCAGTTTACGAAGCAACACCAGGAGAAGAAGTAGTTGTAACTGCTGAAGATGTGTTAGTTGAGAAAGTTGCAAAATCAGGATTTTCTAATACGACTAACGGACAATACACAGTTATGTTAGATACGAATGTAACGGAAGAATTGTTACAAGAAGGAGTAGCGCGTGAATTCATTCGTGCGGTTCAAGAATATCGTAAACAGTTGAATTTACCAGTTAATTTACGAGTCGATGTTATTCTCGATACAGAAGTAGAGCTACAGCGAACGTTAACGAACCATAAAGATTTATTGGAAGAAAACTTACTCGTTAAACAATTTACATTTGGTCACTTAACGAACGAAGACGATGAACTTTCTTTAGGTGAGACAAAACTTAGAATTAAATTAAGTGCGGCTAATTAAAGAAAAAAGGAAGTTGGAATGATTCCAACTTCCTTTTTTGTATGATTAGAATTTATTTGACTATACATTCGATAGGATTACTAGCAATTTTCTTTTTTCATAGCGTACCGAACACAATACTGTAGAAATATATTTCTACAGTATTGTGTTCAATTTATACATAAATATTGAGAAAATTTCACTTACCCTAAATGGAAAGGTAATAGAAGTGTTCATAGAGAATTACTCGTAGATTCAATTTTTATCCATCCGTTTTGCGGGGAATGATTGCCTAGTGGTAATGGGATAAGGTTGAGCTACTTTATTAGGGGGAGTGGTTCTATGTTTAATAAAAAAATGGTGGCAATGGCAATGACTGTGCCGTTAGTAATGGGGACAATTTCTACGGTTTCGGCATTGGAAAAACAACAGCAAGTAAAGTTAGAAGCTTATTCACCGCAGAAAAAAGCAACTGAATATTTAAAAGAAAATGCTGCGCAGTATGGATTGAAAACAGATCTTTCAGACTTGCAATATATTTCTACAACAGAAACGTCAGTAGCTTCATATGTTAGGTTCCAACAAGTTGTTAATGGTGCACCTGTATTTTCAAAACAAATAACAGTTACGCTTAACGGAGAGGGAAAGGGAGTACTCGCTGTTTCTGATTATCAGCCTGTTACAGGTGTGAAGGAAGTAACGACAAAAATTAGTGAAAAAGATGCAATACAAAAATCAATGGCGTATGTTGGAGAAGCAAGTGAGCAAAATTTATGGGCTCCTACAGATAAAGAGTTCGGATATATTGTTGAAGAAGGAATTGCTCGTCCAGTATATAAAGTTGTAGTCCATTCTAATAATCCATTTGGTGCATGGGAAACATTTATTGATGCAGAAAATGGAAAGTTAATTAAAAAAGTTGATATAAACCGAAAAGCTGAAGGGTCAGGAAAAGTATTTTTACCTAACCCAGTCGTATCTAGCGGTAGTAAAGTAGGCTTAAAAGATAATAACGATGCAGATTCAACAGCGCTAACGAATCAATTAAAAACTGTTACTTTAAAAGGCTTAGATGGGACAGGTTTTTTAATTGGAGAGTATGTAACGATTTCTTCAAAAGCGAGAACAAAATCTACAAACTTACAATTCAACTATACACGTGCAAATGATAGCTTTGAAGATGTAATGTCATATTATCATATTGATACATTACAGCGTTACATTCAAAGTCTAGGGTTTAAAAATATTAATAATCGTTCGATTAAAGTGAATGTGAATGGAACAACAGCTGATAACTCATTCTATTCACCGACAACGAAAGCTTTAACATTTGGTACTGGCGGTGTTGATGATGCAGAAGATGCTGGTATTATCGCACATGAGTATGGGCATTCGATTCAAGATAACCAAGTTCCTGGCTTTGGTAGTTCAGCAGAAGGCGGAGCGATGGGAGAAGGATTTGGCGACTTCTTAGGTGCTACATATGAAGATGCAGTATCGACTACAGGATACGGAAAAGCATGTGTTGGAGAATGGGATGCGACAGCTTACTCTAGTTCAGATCCAACATGCTTACGCCGATTAGATACGAATAAAGTATATCCGAAAGATATAACGAATGAAGTGCATGATGATGGTGAAATTTGGGCACAAGGTCAATACGAAATGGCACAAGCTTTTGGCCGTGATGTAGCAACAAAAATCATTTTACAATCACACTGGTCATTAACACCAAACTCTAAATTCAGTGATGGAGCAAAAGCGATTAAGCAAGCAGATGCTCTTTTATATGGCGGACAACATGCTGCTGATATCGATCGTATTTGGGCAGCGAGAGGCATTAGTACGAATTAATATAAAAAGTCGTGGCATTATAAGCCACGACTTTTTAATTTGCTTACGAACTGGTACTAGTAAATAAAGCTATATCAATGATAGTGTGAATATATCCGTATCCCATTTACTTTTTAGCTTCTTTAAAAACAAAATGTTCTTTAAATTTTCTAGATTCAACTTTTTGACCATTTCGCATCAATCGGAATGGGTGTTCTTGCCATGTAATAATAACATCAACCTCATCCGCTTTTGTAGCAACAGGTAAATTAGCGTGTTCAAATCCAGTTTTTCCACTTGCTAAACGACTTTCCTTTAGGGAAAAGAGTTCATATTTCGTTTTCTTATTTGGTTCGTTGCGGAATACTTCGACGTTTACGTTATATACTTCACTATTCCCGATATTCTTTACTGAAAAATGATATGTTTGAAATTCATTTTTTTTAGCTTGAAGCATATTTTTGTTTGTTTTTTTCGGTTTATCAATATTCACTAGCCATTGACCAGAGTTTTGAGAGATTGGTAAAGATTTTGGTGAATAGGCGTATGTTTCGTTTACTACAATTAGGCAAAACAATAGGAGAAAGAAACTAATTGCTTTTTGCATATGCACACCTCGCTTTAAATTTGTTTATTAATATGCGTGAAAAATACGGTTTTTATGTAAAAATTGGGAAAATATTAGATGTGTAATTTCGGATTTGATACATAAGAATATGTATTACAAAATTAACTTTTCCCGTTTTAGAAGCAGTTAGGAGTTAGAAAATCAGAATGTTTCAAAAAAATTCTTGCATTTTATAAAGAGAGAAGTTAGAATACTCTGTAAATATAAAAAGTGATGATCAGGAAAAGTACATGGTGCAAAGGTCTACAGAGAGCAGCCGGTTGCTGAGAAGGTTGTGATACCGCATGATGGAAAGACACCTGTGAGTGTTGCTTTGAACGTGATTATTAGTAAAAGCAAACGGTACCTACCGTTATCAGGGCTAAGATGGTCAGTATGACAATTTGGGTGGTACCGCGGAAAAAAATCCGTCCCTATTTATAGGGGCGGATTTTTGTATTCTTTGAAAGGGGGTGAGTGACCGTGGATGATGACGATGACAACAATAACGTAAACAAATATAAAATTACTGGAGGGAAAAATAATGAATTCAATAATGAAGCGTTCACTCACAAAAGAATGTATGGAACAAAGTGGAAAGGTTGTATTACTTCAAGGATGGGTAAAAAAAATTCGGCATCTTGGAAATGTTAGTTTTTTATTATTACGGGACAGAACAGGAGTAATTCAATGTGTATTAGAGAATGGATTGGCTGGATATAAAGTTGATGTAGAAAGTGTTGTCCATGTAATCGGTGAAATAGTCGAGACGTCGAAAACAGAATTGGGTGTTGAAGTACTTGCTCATGAAGTGAAAGTAATAAACGGTGCAGAACCACTTCCATTTGAAATAAATAAAAAGAAGTTACAAGTGGGCTTAGATCAACTACTTAATGAGCGAGTAATATCATTAAGGCATGAGCGAACCGCAGCGATTTTTAAAGTGAAATCTACACTCGTTCAGAGCTTTAGTGAAATTCTTATAGAGAACGATTTCACACGGATCTTTACGCCGAAAATTGTTTCGCAAGGGGCAGAAGGAGGAGCAAATGTTTTTAAGCTTCCATACTTCCAAAAAGAAGCTTATTTAGCACAATCACCACAGTTCTATAAGCAAATGATGGTGGCAGGTGGGTTAGAACGAGTTTTTGAAATTGCACCTGTATATAGAGCGGAACATCATAATTCTTCCCGTCATTTGAATGAATATATATCGTTAGACGTAGAACTTGGTTTTATTCATGATTTTTATGAAGTGATGCAACTAGAAACGGATGTTTTACGATATATGTTTCAACAAGTAGCGAAAAAATGTGAAATAGAACTACAACTATTACAAATAGAAGTACCTGTTATTACTGAAATACCTAAAATTACATTGTTAGAAGCACAAGAAATTTTGAAAAGTAAGTATCGTAAAGAATCTCCTGTAGGGGATTTAGATACAGAAGGTGAAAAGTTACTAGGGAAATATGTAAAGGAAACATATAATAGTGAATTTGTTTTCATTACACATTATCCGAAAGAAGCGAGACCGATGTATACGATGCAAAATAAAGAGAATCCAGCTATTACTGATTCATTCGACTTATTATATAAAGGGTTAGAAATAACGTCAGGGGCACAGCGAATTCATAATTATGAAATGTTACTCGCTTCGTTTAAAGAAAAAGGATTACACCCAGAGAAATTTCAATCTTATTTAAATACATTCCGATACGGTTGTCCCCCGCATGGAGGTTTCGGAATTGGGTTAGAAAGGATTGTATATAAACTATTAGAATTAACAAATGTACGAGAGGCGAGTGCTTTTCCGAGAGATTGTACTCGTCTTATACCGTAAAAAGAATCTTCGCGATTATCGCGAAGATTCTTTTTATAGTTCGTTTGAAAAGATGAAAATATAGACTCTTTCTTTTGCTAATAAGCTTAGTAAAAGTGAGTTATCAATATGAACCATTTCGACAAAAAATTAATATACCCCTTGACAGTTACAAATATAACCGATATACTTCATATTAATTTCAAAAGAAAATATATTCTAAATATTACAATGTGTTGAATAGGAGTAGTAAGGTCATGTATTTGTACAGAGAGCTATGGGTTGGTGCGACATAGTCAAATGACATCCTGAACTCGCCTAGGAGCAGTAAGGTGGAACGGAATCACATTCTTAGTAAATCTTAACGGTTAACCTTCGATATTAGGTTTGTAATCAAACGATTACTACTAAGGTGGATTCATAATGGAATCAATAAGGGTGGTACCGCGTTAAGTAAATGGCTTAGCGTCTCTTTATATAGAGATGCTAGGCCATTTTTTTATTATATGGAAAAAGAAGTGGAGGGTTTATTTGGATAGGTCTATAAAATTTATTTATCTATATAAAAAGATTTAATTAGGAGGAAAATGAGATGAAACAAACGGAGCAATGGACTTCGAAATTAGGTTTTATAATGGCTGCAGCAGGATCAGCAATTGGACTTGGCGCAATATGGAAGTTTCCTTATATCGCCGGGAAGAGCGGGGGAGGAGCATTCTTTTTAATCTTTATATTATTTACTATATTAATTGGATTACCACTACTTATAGCTGAATTTATGATTGGACGTAGTACGCAGAAACAAGCAGTTGGCGCATTTAAAAGTATTGCACCAAATACAGGGTGGCACTGGATTGGACGCCTTGGTGTTGGAACGTGTTTTATACTACTTTCATTTTATAGTGTTGTAGGTGGATGGGTGTTAATTTATTTATTCAGAGGAATTACTGGACAACTAATTGCACCGGGACAAAATTACGGAGCATTATTTACTGAAACAATTGGGAATCCCACTTGGGCTATTATGGGACATTTCGCTTTTATGTTCATTACGATATGGGTTGTATCAAAGGGTGTACAAAACGGAATTGAAAAAGCAAGTAAATATATGTTGCCAGCATTGTTCGTTTTATTTGTCGCTCTTATTATTCGTTCGTTAACACTTGATGATGCTATGAAAGGTGTGAAGTTTTTCTTACAACCAGATTTCTCAAAGATTACTTCGGAAAGTATTTTGTTCGCAATGGGGCAATCATTCTTTGCAATTAGTATCGGGATTTCAATTATGGTTACCTATAGTTCCTATTTAAATAAAAAAGAAAGTTTACCAAAATCAGCAATAACAATTGTTGGATTGAATTTATTTGTTTCTTTATTTGCAGGTCTTGCCATTTTTCCGGCCGTATTTTCATTAGGAATGGAGCCGACAGAAGGACCTGGATTACTATTTATCGTATTACCATCTGTATTTAGTCAAATCCCATTCGGTGGATTTTTCTTAACAGTATTCCTTGCACTATTTACATTTGCGACATTAACATCGGCATTTTCTCTACTAGAAACTGTTGTTTCAGCATTAGCAAATGGTGAACAAGAAAAGAGAACGAAATTATCATGGCTGATCGGTTTCGGCATTTTCTTAGTAGGTATACCATCAGCGTTATCATTTGGAGTATGGAGTGATATTACGATTTTCGGAAAGAATATTTTTGATGCAGTAGACTTCTTATCTAGTAATATATTAATGCCACTTGGAGCACTATTTATTAGTATTTTCGTTTCATTCAAAATGGAAAAGAAGATACTAGAAGCAGAGTTTTTTGTAGGTGGAAATTATGGAAAGAAAGTATTTACTTGTTGGGCATTTTTACTTCGATTTGTAGCACCGCTCGCAATCATTATCGTCTTTTTAAATGTAATAGGGATTATTTAACAATAAATGTTATAATATTCAGTAAAAAAAGAAGATGGTGATGTTTATGGCGAATTTGATAGAAACAGGAGAGTATATGAATATTAGAGGGAAAAAGCTATACGTTGAAACACATGGAAATCCTAAAAATAAGCCAGTCTTATACTTGCATGGTGGACCAGGAGAGAGTTGTTATGATTTTTCATTTCATCAAGCGGAACGTTTAAAAGATTCTCTATATGTAATTATGATAGATCAAAGAGGTGTTGGTCGTTCAGAAAAAATTACTGAAGACGAAGCTTTTGGATTAAATGATTTGATTGAAGACTGTGAGGAATTAAAAAAAGTATTACAAATTGAGAAGTGGTCTATAATTGGACATTCTTTCGGTGGATATGTAGCATTGCTTTATGCGTCGATATATCCAAGTTCAATAGAGAAAATAATATTTGAAGGACCAACTTTTGATTTTGCATTAACAAGTAGAGCTTTGTTGCAAAAGACAGGGCATTTATTAAAAAAGTATGGAAAAGAAGAAGTAGCAAAAGAGTGCTTTGCTTATTCATCTAGCGATGCTAGTTCAGAAGAGTTGTTAGAAGCTTATATAAGATTAAGCGCTGAATTAGAAGAAAAAAGAATGGAGATTTACAATAATAAGGAAGATAGGACAGATGAGAGTTTATACAGTGATGAAGAGTGGGAAATATTTTCAAATCGCTCCAAAATGCACTTTGATAGATTAAAATTAGAGGGAGCATGTCATACATCATTATTATCAAAAATAAAAGATGTACAAAATCTAATGTTATTAATAGTAGGAAAACATGATGTAGTAACGTGTGAAGAACAAATTAAAACATTTAATAAAGATGCCCGAAACGGCAAGTATATCGTATTTGAAGAGAGCGGTCATTCACCTCATTATGAGGAAGCAGATAGATTTGCAGAAACAGTCATACATTTTTTGAAATGAAGAAAAGGGTGCTTCTATAAATGAGAGGCACTCTTTCTAAATTTCTGGATATGTGATTGTGATGTTAGGCCACTTACTTTGCCAATTCTTTTTTATAACTCTGTTTTTGTACATATGTAATCGTTCTTTCGATTTAAGAAAATGAGCTGTTGGTCTCACTTGTAAGGAAAGGACATCTTCAATACCACATGGGGCTGTTAATATAACATTGTTTAGTTCATCAAGTGTAACTCCTAAAGCCGTTGCTGTTTCAGGGAATTTAGAAATAGCATTAACAGAAGAAGAATATGGTGGCATATTATTCACTACATGCATACGAGCTTGATTTTTTACAGACCAAGGAATAGTAGCATCAATATTCATTAATTTCGTTTCTAATGATTGTTCGTATATCTCATCTTGATGTAGACTATCATAATAAATCACATCAACATCAGGCATAGCCGTTTTAGCTTCATAGTCATGTAAAGTATCCCAAATTTTAGAACGAACAAAGCCGGCACAAACCCACCAATCAGGTAACTCTAGTGATTTTGCCATTTGTAATACATTCATCATCCATTCGTCGTTTTCTATTAAGCGAATTATATCTTTCTCTGTTTTGATCTTCATTGATAAATTCACCTTTCTAGTAAATTAATGCATAAGTTCAATAATCCATAAAATCCAGTAAGCACCTGGTACAAATAGTAGTTGTGCCAATAATGTGCCGAGAAGTCTAGAAATCATTAGCCAACCATACATTTTACTCATAGATTCAGCACCGCTTTCTGATTGTAAAGCACGTTCTGTTAAAAGAGCAATGCGTGGATCGAGTAATACAGTTAATAAAATAGTGGCGAAACCATTTACAAGGCCAGAAGCTGTACTTGCATTTGTTGCATAATCTGGATTTAAAAAAGAAGCGTAAAGGGCAGAAAGTACCCCAGCTGTATAAATAGCAGTAGCAAACATGTTAATAAGCATAATACGCTTTGGAATACCACCGATACGCAGTCTATGAATCATTTCTAACTTTGGAAAGCGGACATATTTTTTTGTGTACTTTAATTTTTGAATGTTATTCGTTTTCATCATTCGAATGAAAGAACCGTCTGTTTCAAAGTTTTGAATGACATATCCAAATAGTTTTGTCAAAGTTGGATACAGTATAATCGCAAGCAATGTACCGATAGAAGCAGATAATAGTACAAGACGTATAATATGCTCTAAATCAATAGAAGGATCTAGTTTTGCTTCGTCCACAATCCCGCCAAGTAAAAAGGCTTGTAGTAAGTTTGACGTTCTTGAAATGAGTAATACGATTCCTACGACGGATAATGCGACAGCAATCTTCTTTAAACGAACCCCCGCTAATCGAATACTATAAGAGCTTGTTTCAACTGCGTGGATTACAATTGTGAAAGCCATTATAAAAATTAACGTAATTGACATTTGTTTCACCAGTTTCTATTAAAATAATTGTAACTTTTTTACTTTATCATATCTATCGTATTTTGTAACTGAAAGTATGTGACATATGGAAATTGATTTTTCGAAAAAATAGATAATGATAGTATAATAGGGAGAAGTGGAAGAGATGTTAGCAGTTATTTATACAGCAAATTAAGTGGAGGAATGAAACATGTATAAAACATTTCTATTTGATTTAGATGGAACTTTAACGGATCCGAAAGAAGGGATTGTAAATTCGGTTTTGTATGCGTTAAAAAAAGTAGGAATTGAAGAAGTACATATAAGTGAGTTAGATTCATTTATAGGTCCTCCTATTCAGCAATCATTCGTAGAGAGATATAATATGAGTGAAGGAGAGGTTGAACGTGCAGTTTTTTACTTCCGTGAGTATTTAAAGCAGCGTGGATTGTTTGAAAATAATGTATACGAGGGGATTCTGAAGCTCTTGCAACAATTAAAAAGTTCAGGAAATCGCATATTCGTAGCTACTTCAAAGCCCACTGTATTTGCGAAACAAGTTATAGAGCATTTTCAATTAACGAATTATTTCGAAGATATCATTGGAAGTAATTTAGATGGTACGAGAATAAAAAAAGAAGAAATAATTGCTCATATTTTACAAACAAATGAAGAACTAAATAAAGAAGAAATGATAATGATTGGTGATAGAAAGCACGATATAATAGGTGCGAATCAGAATGGAATTGCTTCAATTGGTGTTTTATATGGCTATGGCTGTGAGAAAGAACTGACTGAAGTTAGTGCGACTTACATAGTGAAAGATGTTGAAGAACTGTATCATTTTTGTGTAAGAAAAATTTTAATAAATCAGTAAATATAGGTACTAACAATCCCTTTATAACGTATGATGAGGAATTCGTTTCTGTTTAAAGGGATTTTTCATATGTAATCGAATATTTATAATTAGACATTTTTAGCATGAAAAAATTGTATGAATAAGAGGAGGGATGTCAGAATTAAAAGATTAGTAGAAGTTTATCAATAAAATTTAGAATATTCTGTTTAATGGAGGGGTAAAATTGGAGTTAGTTATTATATTATTAGCACTAAGTTTACTTATGTTCGTAGCATATAGAGGCTTTTCTGTTATTTTATTCGCACCGATATTTGCATTATTTGCAGTATTTTTGACAGAACCTAGTTATGTATTACCTTTCTTTTCTAATATCTTTATGGAGAAAATGGTTGGATTTATAAAGTTATATTTTCCTGTGTTTTTATTAGGAGCAATATTTGGAAAAGTAGTGGAAATGTCAGGAATTGCAGATTCTATCGCAAAAACGATTATTGAGTTAGTTGGTGAAAAACGTACTATATTAGCGATTGTATTAATGGGGGCTATTTTAACGTATAGTGGTGTTAGTGTGTATGTAGTAGTGTTTGCTGTTTATCCGTTCGCAGCTAAGTTGTTTCGACAAGCTAATATTCCAAAGCGTTTAATCCCTGGAACGATTGTTCTTGGAGCAGTAACGTTTACAATGGATGCGCTACCTGGATCACCACAAATTCAAAATGTAATACCTACAACATTTTTTAAAACGAATATTTATGCTGCACCGATACTCGGCATTGTAGGAGCAATTTTTGTTCTTACATTAGGTTTACTATATTTAGAGAGTAGACGTAAGAAGGCAAAAGCGGCAGGTGAAGGATATTTTGGTTTTAATGATGGAAATACTGAAATGGCAGCATCTTTGCAATTAGAACAAAAAAATATGCCATTAATTAATAACATTGAAATTACAAGAGCACAACAACTTATTGCATTTATACCACTTATTTTAGTAGGTGTAATGAATAAAGTGTTTACTATTATGATACCAAAGTGGTATCCAAGCGGTTTTGATTTTTCTGCAATTGGTATGAAAGCATTTGGAAAAGTAGAATTAAGTGCAGTAGTAGGAATTTGGTCTGTAGAATTGGCACTTATTATAGGGATCTTAACAACGTTATTATTATATTGGAAGCGAGTAGTAACAGGTTTCCAAGCTGGATTGAATACAAGTATTGGTGGAGCGCTACTTGCAACGATGAATACAGGAGCTGAGTTTGGATTCGGTGGTGTCATTGCAGCACTTCCAGGCTTCGTAATTATGAGAGATGGCATCTCTGCTACTTTCACAAATCCGTTAGTGAATGGTGCAGTAACGACGAATATTTTAGCTGGAATTACAGGCTCTGCATCAGGAGGAATGGGAATAGTATTAAGTGCAATGGGAGATAAATTTATTGCAGCGGCCAATCAATTTGATATTCCATTAGAAGTTATGCACCGTATCGTATCAATGGCATCAGGAGGAATGGATACACTACCGCATAACGGGGCTATTATTACTATTCTTACAGTAACAGGATTAACACATAAACAGTCCTATAAAGATATATTTGCTATTACAATTTTGAAAACGGTTGCTGTATTTTTAGTTATCGCGTTCTATACTTTAACAGGACTCTATTAAAAATTCGAATCGTAAAGATTCATCAAATCGATAATTTATATCATAAAATATTAAATAGGATAAGAAGGGGTGGAGTACTTGCAAGAAGTTTCTGAGTTTCGTATGCCAAAGTCGGTATTATATGGAAGGAATTCGCTTGAAAAACTTGGGGAACAATCAAAAAAGTTAGGGAAAAGAGCTTTTATAGTTACTGATACAATTATGGAGAAATTAGGATATCTTGAAAAGTGTATACAACAACTAAATAAGAAAAGTATTACTGTTAGTACATATAATAAAGTGGATGCTGAACCTACAAATATACACGTGTTAGAAGCCTTATCTCTTTGTAAAGAGGAAAAGTGTGATTTTATTATCGGTATTGGTGGTGGAAGTTGTATTGATGCTGCGAAAGCAGTAGCGGTTTTATATACAAATGGTGGAGAAGTTGAGGATTATGTCGAAAAGGATATTGAAATAGAAAACAATCCACTACCACTTATTGCAATTCCAACAACTTCTGGTACTGGATCGGAAGTTACAAGTGTAGCAGTAATTACGAATAAAAAAACAGATGTAAAAATGATGATGAAGCATCCTAGTTTTATACCGAAAGTAGCAATTATAGATCCAGTTTTGACAAGTTCGTTACCACCACAAATTACGGCAGCAACAGGAATAGATGCGTTATGTCATGCGATTGAAGCTTATATTTCTAAATTTTCACAGCCACTTACAGATGTACTTGCTCTTTCAGCTATTGAAAGTATTATAAAATATTTACGTATAGCATATGAAGATGGACGTAATATGGAGGCAAGAGAAGCGATGATGATTGCTTCCTTACAAGCTGGAATTGCATTTTCTAATGCATCAGTTACATTAGTTCATGGAATGTCAAGGCCAGTGGGAGCATTATTTCATGTACCGCATGGAATATCAAATGCCATACTATTACCTACAGTGTTAGAGTTTACAAAAACAAGTGCAGTGAAAAGGTTAGCAAAAATTGGACGTAGTTTAAATAAGGATTTGTATTCGAATTCTGATGAGGAAGTAGCAGACTACACGCTTGGGGAAATAAAAAAACTTTGCTTTGATCTTCGTATTCCAAATTTAAAAGAATATGGAATCGATGAAATTGAATTTGAAAATGCTATTTCTAAAATGGCATCAGATGCAATTGAAAGTGGTAGCCCAGCTAATAACCCACGTGTTCCATCATATGATGAAATCAAAGCGTTGTATCGAGAGTGTTTTAATTATAAGTATAAAGAATTTATAAAAACATCAGATTGTTAATTTCAGAATATTCTATAAAAATTTCCTTGGAAATGAAAGTACAATTACTCTTTATTATTTCCATATTAAATTCCGTAAAACAAGACTTTATATTTCAAACTTAAAGTCTTGTTTTATTATGTATAATATATACAATAAAACGTTGTTATTAGTTTTATAAAAAAGTTTAGGTAGGTGTTGTTGTTTATATGAAAACGATAGGTCTTATAGG
>NZ_QPEL01000146.1:0-11503 GCF_008368965.1 Bacillus sp. AY2-1
AAATATAACTAGTTATATTTAGTTATAATTTGAACACATATCTATTTTTAAAAAATAGGAGAAATATTCTTTTCTTTGTTACAATGAAAGGAGAAAGTGAGGAATCGTCTATGGATCATCATTCCTACACAACGGAAGAAGTAGCAAAGCGATTAAAGGTATCAAAATTAACTGTATACGACTTAATTAAAAAAGGAGAACTTCCTTCTTATAGAGTTGGTAGACAGATGCGCATTGATGCAGTGGATTTAGATCAATATATAAAACAAATGAAAACAGGAAAGGTACAAGTTACTCCTGTGAAAAACGATGGTAGTAGTATCTTGAACACGTGTATTATTAGTGGTCAAGAACTAACGTTAGATATGTTAGCTAAACGTATAGAAAATCGTTTGCCAAGTTCTAATGTTTTAAGAGCGTATCAAGGTAGCTTAACAAGTTTAGTGAAAATGTATCAAGGAGAAGGAAGTATCGTTAGTTTGCATTTGTTTGATGGTGAAACGGGTACATATAATGTTCCTTACGTAAAACGCATTTTAGTAGGTCAACCATGTATTATGATTAATTTATTGTCCAGAAATGTAGGGTTTTATGTCCAAAAAGGAAATCCGAAGAAAATAAAGACATGGGCTGACATATCCGGATCCACTATAAAGTTTGTAAATCGAGAAAAGGGTTCTGGTATTAGAGTGTTAGTGGATGAACAATTACGAATCCAAAAATTAAATAAAGCTGATATTAGTGGATATGAATGGGAAGAATCGAATCATCTGGGTGTTGCCACGCAAGTTGCAAATGGAAAAGCTGATGTAGGAGTAGGTTCAGAAAAGTTTTCGCAAATTGTAAATGTGGACTTTATTCCAATCATGAAAGAACAGTATGATTTAGTAATTTTGAAGAATAAAGAAAATGAAGAGCTGATTGAAGTCGTGAAAGACATTCTGCAATCGGAAGAATTTCATAATGAATTAAATGCAATTGGCGGATATGATATTAAGAAAACAGGTCAAATTATATATGAAACAAACTAAAAAGCTGCTTGTCTATAAGACGAACAGCTTTTTCTATATATAAAGGGGTTTGGGGAAACAAAGTATTAAATAAGACCTTGAGCAAGTGTGTAAATGAAAGCTGTAAGAAGAGTAGCTCCACTTGCAAGTCCGATAAAGTGAAACTTTAATCAGTGAGGGCGGGGTATCCCTCGCTGATTATTAGTTGAACCAATCGGGCTTTTACGGGCAGTTGATCCTAAACCTAACTTCTTTGATTTCGCTGAATTTTGAAGTGGGAGTCTTACTGCCCGTTAATGCGGGGTAAAGTCTGATTTGTTGAAAGTAATGTTGTTCATTATAATCTCTCCTTATTTGTTTAATGTAGTTGCAACAGCTTTTGCATCGACAAGTGCGGATAGCACCATGCCCATTGTATGTAAAAATTTATTTGATTTCATATTGTTCATCATGCGTATCCGCTCCTTTTCGAATTGTTGTTGCCCTGCTTATGTCTTAATTATAGGAAATATGTCCACTTGCAACTATCGAATTAGCTTACGAAAGACTTACACTTTTGTAAGAAAAAAAGACATTCATGTAAGAATGTCTTTCACAGCATATTGATATGATGATGTTCTTCAATTGTTTTTAAAAAACTACGCATTGAATTCGTCATATAGCTATCTTTACGGCGTATGAAAACCGTTGAAATACTGCCGTATTTTTCAGGGATTGCATGACAATGTACCTTACCTGCTTTAGAAAGATGATGGACAGCAGACTGTGGTACGAGTGTAATTCCGAGGCCGAGTGCAACGCTGTTTAATATTGTCTCTAATATATTGAATTCCATAATTCTTTTTGGTAGCAAACCTTCGTCTTTCAGCCATCGTTCTAGTTTGGAACGGTATCCACATCCTTGGTTAAAAACGAGTAGAGGCGTTGTTGTAAATTCTTCTATATGAAAAGCTTTATTTTGTGTTACAAGCATTAATTTTTCTGTACTAACATCGTATTGTTCGATTAGTGGATGTTTAATAGGACCTGATATAAAGGCACCATCTAATTGATGATCAAGTACTTCTCTAATCAATTCTTCTGTTAGACCCGCTTGTAATGATAAATCGACATTCGGATAGCTTTTATAGTAAGAAGATAAAATGGTAGGTAATGTACTTACTGTTTCTACTGTACCGATTTTTAATATACCGGAGGGTGTTTCACTATCTAAAAATACTTGTTTTAGTTCGTCGACATCTTGCAAAATTTTATTAACATAAACGAGCATTTTTCTTCCTTCAGCTGTTAAAGTCATGCCTCGTTTATGGCGGTAAAAGAGTGGGGTTTTTAATTCGTTTTCTAGTTGTTTAATACGTGCAGTTACATTTGATTGTACATAATTTAATTCCTTTGCTGCGTTACTTACACTACCCTGGTCGGCAACGCTTTTAAAGATTTGTAAGTCTCTTAATTCCATTTTGTAATCCCCCTTGATGTTAACTATCATTATAAATGATAGTTAACATCATTTTGAATCATTTTACGTGATATATTTTTTCTTTTACAATTCTCTTTGTGCAAATAGAAAGAAACGGGGGATTGCGGTGAGAAGAGGTCAAATGATAATAGGGGCTTTAGCTTGTTTAATTGCGAGTATGTCATGGGGAGCGATGTTTCCAGTTGCTGATCATGCGCTAGAATACATAGATCCATTTTATTTTTCGCTTATTCGCTATGGAGCGGTGGCGATCGTACTGATTGTATTGTTGTTAATGAAAGAAGGAAAACAGGCATTTCGTTTAGAGGGAAGAGGAAAGTTACTCGTCTTTTTTGGAACGATGGCATTTACAGTATATAATGTCCTCATATTTTTAGGGCAAATGTTAATGGGTAAGTCGGGTGTAATGGTAGCTTCCATTATGGAGGCACTTATGCCGATGATTTCTATTTGTATTTTATGGGGATATAAGCATATAAAACCGAAGAAGTATATGATAACGAGTATGGTTATTGCTTTTGTAGGAGCTGTGTTTGTTATTACAAAAGGTGACATGAGTTTCTTTGTAACATTGAAAGATAATATGTTCTCATTAGCATTTATATTTATTGGTGTTGTAGGCTGGGTTATTTATACGATGGGTGGTCAAACTTGTAGTGATTGGTCAACATTACGTTATTCTACGTTGACGTGTGTATTCGGTACGACTGTTACAGGAATTATAACGGTAATTATTACGTCGCTTGGATATATTTCAGTTCCGAGTATGGGAACGATTTCTATTGTAAAATATGATTTGTTATTTATGATGACATTGCCAGGTATTGTAGCGCTACTTGCTTGGAACTACGGTGTGAAAATTTTATCATCCATTAATGGGATTTTATTTATTAATTTTGTACCAATTACGACTTTAGCTATTATGATGATGCAAGGGTATCAAATCACAATGTTTGATATTATAGGGACTGTACTTGTTATTGCAGCGCTTATTCGCAATAACGTTTGTCAGAGAAAAGAAGAAAATATAAATAAGAGAGTTTTACAAGAAGAGCAATTACGTCAAGCTGTTTAATAGGCAAATGGAGGATTTCACATGTTAGAAAGTTTATTGTTTTTCTTCGCCGTCGGAGTTGCCTGTGAGCTTGCAGCAATTAATCGAAATGGTCGTAAAAAGATAAAACAACAAGCTGAGCTGATACAGCTTTTAAAAGAATTGAAAGAAAGAAAAAATTAAAAAGACGACCGGGCATAGACGGTCGTCTTTTTCTATATAAAGGGGAAAGGGGACACAAAGTTATACAAGCGTAGCAGCGTAAATGAAAGCAGTAAGAAGAAGAGAGCCGCTAGCTAATCCTAAAAAATCTAATTTGTTAAAAGTACTGTTATTCATAATACATTCTCCTTACTTGTTTAATGTAGAAGAAACAGCTTTTGCATCGAAAAGAGCTGATAATACCATGCCCATTGTATTTAAGAAATTGTTCGTTTTCATTTTGTTCATCATATTAATCCACTTCTTTTCGAATAATTGTTGCCCTGTTTCTGACTTAATTGTATGAAATATAGTAAGAAGTAACTATCGAATTAGCTTACAAGAAAATTACACTTTTGTAAGAATTGAAATTTAACAATTCATACTTAATTTTATTACCAACTCCTAAAACTTAGTGTTATAATTGTTATAAGAATATGATTATACTTCGGATGTTTAGAAAGGAACGAAACAAATGTATAAACCAATTACATTTTTGTTGAAATATATATTTAAAACAGCTGGAAAAGTAGAAGTACAAGGAAGAGAAAAGCTACCAGAAGGTGGACCGTATGTTGTTGCATGTACACATACAAGTTTTATGGATGTATTAATGTTAGCTACAGGGATGTATCCAACTCAAATTCATTACATGGCCAAAAAAGAATTATTTGAAGGGAAATTCAAAAATTGGTTCTTTAAAAATGTAAATGCATTCCCTGTAGATCGTGCGAACCCAGGACCAAGTACACTTAAAATTCCATCACGTTTATTAAAAGAAGGAAAGGTAGTAGGGATTTTTCCGAGTGGAACGAGATCAGCGGAAGATGTTTCATTAAAAGCGGGTGCTGTGACAATTGCGATGCGTTCTAATGTTCCGTTAGTACCAGCAGCTTATGTTGGTCCATCAAGTGTAAAAGAATTAATAAAGGGGAAAAAGGCACAATTAATTTTTGGAGATCCAATTCAAATTGAGGCTGGAGAACAAATAGATCGAAAAACCGCTATGAAAATGATGACAGATCAATTAAATGAGAAGTTTGAGGAGTTAAAAGAAGCTTTGCAATCAAATCAAAAATAAGAAAAGACGACCGGGCATAGACGGTCGTCTTTTCTATTACTATTTATAATAAAGGGGAAAGGGGACACAAAGTTATACAAGCGTAGCGGCGTAAATAAAAGCAGTAAGAAGAAGCGAGCCACTAGCTAGTCCTAAAAAATCTAATTTGTTAAAAGTGATGTTATTCATAATACATTCTCCTTACTTGTTTAATGTAGAAGCAACAGCTTTTGCGTCGATAAGAGCGGAAAATACCATGCCCATTGTATTTAAGAAATTGTTTGTTTTCATTTTGTTCATCATATTAATCCGCTCCTTTTCGAATAGTTGTTACCCTGTTTCTGACTCAATTGTATGAAATGTTGCGGAAAGTCACTATCGAATTAGCTTACAGAAAAATTACACTTTTGTAAGAGAAACGAATGAAGGTGTAATGATAAGAAGATTTGACATATGTTCATGAGATTCATTAAGTTAAAGGTAGAGGTGAGTGTATGGCTAATATTAAAGATATTGCAAAGATGGCGGGAGTTTCAGTTACGACTGTTTCGAGAGTGTTGAATGATCACCCATATGTAAGTGAAGAAAAAAGAAAAGCGGTTATAGAGATAGTTGAGAAATTGAATTACTCGCAAAACGCAAATGCTGTTCATTTATCAAAAGGAAAAACGAATATTGTTGGTGTGATTTTACCGTATATTAATCATCCGTGTTTTGATGCGATGGTGAGCGGAATGATGGAGACTGCGTTAGCGCATAATTACAGGGTGCTACTTTGCCAAACGAATTATAATAAAAAAGAAGAAATGAAAAGTTTACATATGTTAAAAACAAAACAATTGGATGGTCTTATTATTTGTTCACGTGCAAATGATTGGGAAACGATAGAACCGTATGCTTCTTACGGCGCAATAATTGCTTGTGAAGACAATGATATTTCAAACATCTCAAGTGTATATACGAATCATTCAGCGGCCTTTCAATTAGGAATGGATTATTTGATTGAGAAAGGTTATAAAAAAATTGGTTATTGTACGGGAAGAAAATTAGGGCCGAGTAGTCAAAAGCGTTTTGATGTTTATAAACAGCAATTGCAATCTATAGACGAAGAGGTTAATGAAGAATGGATTTTTACAGAATGTTTTACACTAGAAGATGGTGTAAAAGTGGCTCATAAGTTAAAAGAGATGCAGGATCTTCCTGAAGCATTAATAGTAGCAGGTGATGAAGTTGCGATTGGGGTTATGACAGAGGTTGAAAAATTAGGGATTCAAGTTCCTGAGGATTTAGCGATTATTGGCTTTGATAATCAACCTATCTCGCAAGTGTTACAATTGACAACTATTGATCAAAATTTAAAGGAGATAGGGAAAACTGCTTTTGAAATGTTGCATAGAAAAGTGAATGACGAGAGTTCTGAACAAGAAAAGCTGGAAATTCCATACGAACTTGTGGAACGCTCTACAGTTTAATCTTAATCCGTTATGTGTATAATCGCATAACGGATTATTTTTTTGGAATATCTTTGACAGGAAACGCGTTTCATACTTTATAAAGGAGTTAAACCGGTCTGTAATAATCCATGGATTCTTTTCAAGTGTTAAAGCAGTGAATAGAATTTGGAGGAATATGCATGAATGAACTTTTATTGAGTATGAAAAAGTATGTAGATGATGATGAAAAGATTTTGACTTTTGTGGTAGGGATATTTGAGAAGGATAATTTTATATTATCGTATCAACATGGGATTTTTGTTGCCACTACTAGACGTCTCCTTTTTTACGGGAAATTTCCGTACTATTCTTCAACATTTAAAGAGTATTCATATTTGCATATAGATAGCATAGATTTTCATCCGTATTTTGAGTTTACTTGTAATCATGAAACCATTCGCGCTAAGTATATTCAGAAAGGGAATGTGGAGCAATTTGTCCGTGCAGTTAGAGCAAATATGAATAATTAATCAACCCTCTGTTTAAACATAATATTTCAATTTTTAAGAGGGAAAATGCGGAATAAAAACCACTTCTAAACCTCTAGGAGATAGTGATACAATGTCAAATGGGGGGAGGGTATGAACTATGGTTAATCAACGTATAAAGGAAATAACACTAATTACAATTGGTTCATTATTATTCGCAATTGGTATTAATTACTTTGCAATTCCAAACCGTTTATCGGAAGGTGGAATTATTGGTTTAACGGTTGTTACGTACTACTTATTTGATTGGTCACCAGGAATTGTGAACTTTGCTATAAATGCAATTTTACTAGCTGTTGGTTATAAATTTTTTGATAAGAAAACAATGATTTATACAATTTTAGGGATTGTAGAAACATCTTTGTTTTTATACGTTACAGAACATATTGAATATCATGTAAATAGTGATACATTATTAGCAGCTTTATTTGCTGGTTTATTTGTGGGTATTGGATTAGGCTGTATGTTCAAAGCTGGAGGTACATCGGGAGGATCAGCAATCTTAGCTCAGTTAGCAAATCAATATTTAGGTTGGAGCGTAGGTAAAGGCGTACTAATTATTGATATTGTTGTAATTGCTGGTTCTGTATTTATAATAGGGCAAGAAAAGGCAATGTATACACTTGTAGCTGTGTTCATCGGAGCGAAGGTGATTGATTTCATTGTAGAAGGAATGGATACAAAAACGGCTGTTACGATTATTTCGAATCAACCAGATTTAATTCGTGAGGCTATTACGAAAAATATGACACGCGGTGTTACTGTATTAGAAGGGCGCGGCGGATATACTGGTAAAAATAAAGAAGTTTTATATGTTGTTATTAATAAACAAGAGCTTGTTAAGTTAAAACAAGTTATTAGCCGGGTAGATGAAGATGCTTTCGTTGTTATACATGATGTACGTGATGTACTTGGCGGTGGCTTTAAAGCAAGCTAAAAGGTGAACGAGTAAATTCGTTCACCTTTTTTAATTCTTACAAAAATGTAAGTGTAATGTAATGAGATTCAATAGTAGATTTTATTCCCCCTTTTTAAAATGGATGTATATATATCCTGCAGAGGAGGAATGTTTATTATGAAGAAAAAAATGATCACTACTATAATAGCGATGATAGTAATAGTAGTAATGTTACTGCCTACGAAACTTGGACCGGTTATCGATAAATATAATCCATTTTATAAGACGAAAGAATACTATACGGTTGTGAATACAATTGGTCAGCATATTGGTGATGAGTGGTATGAATATGAATTTATTGCATTCGATGAACGTGGTAGAGAGCAGAAAATAAAGAAAACGGTTAAGCATATGTTAAAGAGAGATGAAGCATTAAAGGTTTTTGCAAAAGGACGTTACGGTGAATCGATTGAAGAGATTGAGGTTGCAAATATTCCTATAAATGCGAAGAGCAAACTTTTAACGATGAGATAGTAAAATATACCCCCAGCTATTTTTTGTCGAAAATAAAAATACTGGGTAAGGGTATTTTTATTTTCGACAAAAAAGCCTTAGTAATATAGACAAAAAAGCCTTAGTACATATAGACTAAGGCTTTTTTATTATATAAAGGGGAAGGGGGTACATTGTAGTAGCATAGGTGAAAGGTATAAGAAGAGTAGCTACTAGCAATGTAATTTGGTTATGTGAGTGTTCTTCTTATTTGGCTTACTTTCTAACGTTATTGTACGAAATATAAGTAAGGGGAACTATCGAATTACATTACACATAACTTACAAACATGTAAGCCTTCTGTAATGTAATTCGATAGTTAAAAGATAGTAATTTTCATATAGTATAACTAGAAAGTCTTAATGTATTACTTTCTGTTTGTAATGAAGAATGAAAAACCAACTAATTTTTAATAATCCTCATCTGAATAAAGATGAGGATCCTTTTTTAAACCTTACAACATTGTAAGGTTTACGTAAGTTAATTCGATAGTAAATTTGTCATATTTTTTGCATAATAGATACAGATAGAAAAATAATTAGGGATCTAGTAAGAAGGGAGAAAAATGGGATGCGTAAAGAAGAAGTAGTGAAGTTACCAATTAAAGATTTCTGTAGCTACTTTACTGTTGCCGTAGTGTGTATTGGATTATTTGATATCATAACAAACTTAATTGTTAAATAATATAGATGCTAAAACAAGAAAGGAAGTCCTTTCTTGTTTTTTTTATGGGGGCATAAAGATGAAATGGATTGATAGTCATATACATGTTGATCAATATAAGGATGAAGAGAAGAGCAGATTACTAAAAGAGGTGGAAAATAGTAATGAAATAAAGGGGCTTATTGCGGTATCTATGAATTATCAATCTTGTAAGGAAACGTTATCTTTAGCGAAGAAGTATCCCTTTATATATCCAGCGATAGGATTTCATCCAGAGCAACAGATTCATAAAGAAGAGTGTGAACAGATTTATCAACTTATTGAACAGAACGCAGAGGAAATTGTTGCGATTGGTGAAGTAGGTTTGCCCTATTATTTGAGAAAAGAAGATGGAAGAATTGCTGCAGATCCATACCTAGCTGTATTGAAAAAATTTATAGAACTAGCTAGTAAGTATAATTTGCCGATTGTATTACACGCAGTTTATGAAGATGCTGACATTGTATGTGATTTGCTAGAGAAATATAAAGTTTCACGTGCACACTTCCATTGGTTTAAAGGAAGCGATGAAACAATGAAACGGATGATGAGAAATGGTTATTATATTTCGATTACACCGGATGTTTTACATAAGGAGAAGATTAGAAAAATCGTTTCGTATTATCCGCTTGAATATATGATGGTAGAAACAGATGGACCGTGGGAATTTCAAGAGGGTGTTATAACGCATCCAAGAATGATTCGAGAGGTATTAAAGGAAATTAGTTCTATAAAAAACATATCCATCGATAAGGTCGCAGAAACAATATATGAAAATACAAGTCGATTTTATTTGAAAGGATAGGAGAATTATAGTTTTAATCATGTAACGGAAAAAGTAAAAGTTGAATTTATTTAATAAAATGCCACGGTTTGATATAGGACAAAAAACCACCAAGCGTTCCGCTCGGTGGTTTTGTATTAGGATTCTAATTTTTTCGCGCGTTTTAATAATAAAAGAAAGACAATAATAACGAATCCTAGTATAAGGAAGAAGCCATATTGCTTTATATAATCAATTATGTCATTCGCACTGGTTGGTTTTTCAACGTGAATGCCATCTTTATTCGTCGTAATATGAATATCTTTCATTTTTACTTCATTCTTTTCCTTTTGTAAATCAATCCATTCTATATTTGGAATACTCTCTAGATCCTTTAACACTTCTTTTAATGGTTTCACACCTAAGTAAGGATGATAGAATGCTCCAATAACCCCATCGGATAATTTAGCAACAGATAAAGCATTTGCTTTCATTTTAGCAATAGCTTGTGGCTTATCTTCTTCAATAAAACCGACTGTTTCAGGCATTAATTTCATTCCATGTAGAAATGATGGTGTACTTCTATATGCTGGAGAGTGCATGGATTTCCAAGTTGTATCACTTAACTGTAGTTGTCCTACATAAGTTGAAAAGTATCTTGATAATATTTCATACCCTTTTTGAGACATTGTGTAATGAGGTGCTTCAAAGGCGACAGGATATAGTTTAGCATCTACAAGTTCTTGAATCCCCTTTTCGATATGATCTGTCGTATATTTTTCCTCAAACTCTTCCCCTTTTTTTACATATTGGTTATATGCCTCTATATTTGGAAAGTCATCTTTTGTCTTCGGTTTTTCATGTTTCGGTTGGCGAATTGGTTGATCTGTCTTTACGTCCCAAAATTCAAAACCTTCCCCAGTTTCACTATCATAAAATTGATGAGTGTAACCATGCATAATAATCGCTGCACCATCATCTTGCATAGAGCGTAAAAGATCAACTAGTTCGGGTTTATCTTTTAAATGTAGTGTTTTACCTGTATCTGGATCTGTATATACAGGAATAACAGTGATCATGTAAGGAATCTTTTTCTCTTTTAGTAATGTCAGCAATTTCTTTTTCTCTTTTAGTAATTCAGCAATTTCTTTTAATTGATATGTATCTGCGGCTGGGTGAACATCCTCAAGACGTAAATAAGCTAATTTTTTATTAGTTTCGGGTTTTTGCTGAAAATAAGAAAATAGGCTTTCGCCAATATAATAAGATATCCAATCAAAGAGGTTAGAAGTTGCTACATAATAAGAATTGTTTTGCTGTACAATTAATGGATAAGTATTATTTCCTCTTAAAGCATGGGCGAGAATTGTTCCATTTGTGTCAAGTTGTTTAATTGTTCTTTCTTCTTCTAATATATTCTTTAGTTTACGTGTTGGATATTCAATTGTATCAGAGTTTATATCTTCATTTTTAAGTGTGATAAATGAAAAACGATTAGATAACTGTTCTATATTTTGACCTAAAACTAGTAATGGTCCTGGGAATCCTTCTAGAAATTTCTTTGCTTCAGTAGAAAGTTCTTCTTGTTTTTCACTCATGTAAATAACATGTGTATACGAAGATTTATCAGTTATTTCAGCTAACTGTTTTATGTTTTTAATTGTTATATTATTAGTGAAATGTCCTACTTGTGTATTAAGTATTTGGATATCACTTGTAATTTGATCATCGTTTGAACTGTATAAAATAAGGGTTTTTGGTTGTTCGGTTTTTTGTGCGGAAATAGGGACAGGAATTAATAG